>JAQUDY010000110.1 GCA_028685445.1 Bacilli bacterium | reverse complement strand
TTTGATTTTCTAATTTATCAAATATAATAATAAATATACAAATTATTAATCCTATAATAGACAAAGCTAGACCATGTAATAAATAAGGAGCTTTAAATTCTATTTCTATAATATGTTTTCCTTTACTTATTGGAAAACCAATAAAAGCCTTATCTACTAATTCGTACTTAGTTTTTATTCCGTCAATATAAACGCTGAATCCTTTTTTTTCATACGGAATTGTTAATTTAAAATAACTGTCATCTTTAACATTAACTTCCCCGTGTAAAGAATTTTCTTTAGACAAATTTTTATTAATAAAAAATTCTGAGATATTATTTTTTATGTTTTTTATTTTAGAATAATCTATTGTGTAAAATTCGATTTCACTTAACTCAAATTCTCCTTTAGAAAAGCTTATATCTAAATTAGTAATTTCTTTATTAGATGAAATCACATATTCAAATGAATAATTATTGTTATGGTATTTCCAATCAGAACAAGATAAAGAATTAGTAGTTTCATTAATTGTGATCTCTGAGCTGCAATTATATCCTTTTTTTTCAAAATCCATATTAAATCTAATAATTAATACTTTATCAATAATAGGATCATCTAATTTAAAATTAATATTATTATTGTCTTTCTTAGTTTTAAGAGAATATACTTTATTTTTAAGACTATATTCTATTTCTTTTTGATTAATTACTTTTCCTTCTAACTGATACTTCTCTACCATTGATTGATATACATTATCTAAGCTTGTGTTTACAATAACATAGTTCATTAAAGCATCAACATTATAAGGATAATCTAAAGTATTAAATTCTCTTAAACTCATAATTTTAGAACTTGCATATCCAATAGGTAAAACATCTTTATTTTCATAAATATAAGTATTGTCTTTTTCATTAATAAAATTATATCCGATTAATGGATCTATATCGCTTATTAAATATTTTGTACCAGTATATATATTAAATAAAACATTATTACTGCCGGTTATAGTCGCATAATCTTTATTTATAACTTCATTTAGAAAAACATTTCTTACAAAATTTAAATATCTTTTATTTGATGCTGATGAATATATAGAAGTATTATATTGATTTATAGAATAAACCTTATTTGTTTTATTTAAAAGATTATTATTTATAAGAGTTCTATAAGCAGAATTTTCATCTATTTCATTTAATAATTCTAAATATTTAGAATTGTTTTCATTTCTTAAACTTTTGATATCAACATAATTCTCATTAATATTTAAAGAATAAAACATGTAAAACATTATTAATATAATTGGAAAAAAAATTAATTTAGGTTTTTTAAATCTTGAAATTAATATTAGAAAGAAAATAGTTATTACAATATCTGTTATTAAAAGATTAATTTTATTATACCCAGAAGCACTGTAAATCATAAATAAAATAACTGGAATTAAAATATATAGAAGTTTTTTTATATTAACATTGTTTTTTAATAAATCATCAACAAAATTACTAATAACAATTAATGCTAAAGGTAAAAAAGGTATAAAACATTTCCCATCTATATACATAAATACATTTAAGACATAACTAAAGACAGGAATAAGAACACATAATGATAACACTAATGATAAAAATATCTTATGTTTTTCTTTCGTTAAAAAATTATATATAAGGCTTATAACATAAATAAAAGTTAAACCCAAAGAATATGTATAATAAAAAGTTAAATCATAATTTAGTTTAGGAATTATTAAATCTTTTAAACTAATTAATACAGAAGTATTACTTCTTCCTATATAAATTGTATATAAAGAAGGAATAAAAATAAAACTAGTTAATAAAACTCCTATAAATATAAAAAATATTATTTTTAAAAATGGTTGAAAATTCTTTAAAGATAATTTATTATTTTGGATTATTTTATAAAGTGTATAAATTCCTACTACTATAAAACCAGGAACACTATAGTAAAAGCTGGTTAAAACCATTAATGCACTGTTAATAATTAATGGTAAACTTTTCTTTTTTAAAAAATAATAATCTATTGACATTAAAGCGCCCATTAAGAAAGGAAAATAATTAACAAACATTATATGTCTATGAGAATGGTAAATTAAAGGCCCAGATAAAACGAAGATAATACTAGCAATAATTGCAGTGTTATTATTATATTTATTGTTAATCCATTTATATAGTAAGTATGTGCTTATTAAAATATTAATAATTGAAATAATTTGAATATAATTTGCCATACTTAAAAATGGTAAAAGGTAAGAAAAAAGAATTATTGGACTAAAAAATCCATAATAAAAAAAATAAAATATATTTTGACCCATGCCAAGATTCATACTAAACTGTGGTAAAAGATTTCCGTTATTATAAAAAAGCATGCGAAAATATTCAGGAATTGTAATATGCTGACTTATCCAATCAATATTTGAACCAAAAGCAAAACCTTTAGCTCTTAAAATAAAAACAAAACCTAATATAAAAGAAAATAAAATAGTTAAAAAAAAGCAATCTTTTTTATTTAATTTTTTCATATTTGTCCTCTTAAAAGCACTTAAAATTATACCATAAATCATTGTTTAAAGCTAATCTTTAGATTTAAGACTTTTTAAATAAAATACTAAATCGGTAACTATTCTATTAGGAGTGTTAAAAACTATTTTAAAATCAAACCAAAAAGATAAATTATCATAATAAATATTGTCACATTCTAATTTCTTTTTATGTGATACAAATCTTCCGTGAGTTATTTGAGCTAAACCTGTCGCTCCAGGTTTTAATAAATACCTTTTTGGATCAATTGTTCCTGGTGGTAACTTTTCACCAACAATAAAAGGTCTCGGTCCAACAAAAGACATATCCCCTTTTATAATATTTATAAGCTGAGGGAGTTCATTAAACTTAAGTAAATCTATAATTCTAGATGTCTTAGTATAACGCTTACTTTTAGGCATACCTTTAGTATTACGAATTTTAGTCCTAAACTTATACATTCGGTAACTTTTTTTATTTAAACCTTCTCTTAAACAAGCTTCTTTATACGTGCATTCACCTAAAGAAAATACAGCGCTATTCCTGTGAAAATCATAATTGGAAATGTTAATATAATTAAAATTAGCGCAACAGAAACATCTATTAATCGCTTAATATATTTTTTGTACATAAAACACCTTTTCTTAATAA
>JAQUDY010000015.1 GCA_028685445.1 Bacilli bacterium | reverse complement strand
GATTTACAGTCTGCCGCGTTTGACCACTTCGCTATCCCTCCATTTATAATGGTGCCGACAGAGGGAGTCGAACCCCCAACCTACTGATTACAAGTCAGTTGCGCTGCCAGTTACGCTATGTCGGCTTAAAATGGTGGGCGATGTAGGACTCGAACCTACGACCCCCTGCTTGTAAGGCAGGTGCTCTAACCAACTGAGCTAATCGCCCAATTTATACAAATAACTTGGTGCCCGAGGCCGGACTTGAACCGGCACGAGGGTTGAATCTCGCAGGATTTTAAGTCCTGTGCGTCTACCTGTTCCGCCACTCGGGCAAGGCACTTTTGTCTTAAAGATTTAAGACTATTAGAGTATAACGCATTTTTTGTTGTTTATCAAGTATATTTCGTTAATTATGTATTTTTATTTAGTTCATCAATAGCCTCATTCGTCCATGAATCAAGTTTTTCATATAATGGAAGAAAACCTCTTCGTGTTTCATTGGCCTTATTTTTTATATTCTTTGCTTGATAGTTTATATTTTTAATAGATAATTTTAATTGATTACTTTTATTATCAATATCTAAAACAAGAACATAAATTTGTTCTTCTAGCTTGACATACTCATTTACATTAGAAACATATTCACTAGCTATTTCTGAGATATGAATTAAACCATTGTATTTATTTTCAACTTTAACAAAAATTCCATAATCTTCAATTCCAGTAACCTCTGCTCTAACTATATCTCCTTTTTTAATAGTCATATCAACACCTCTTTTTTTATTATAACATAAAACTCTTTACTATATTAATAGATTTAGTTATAATTTATGTAGGTGATAAAATGGAAGAAAAAATCATAGAAGTTTTGAATCAACTTAGACCATATTTAAATAGTGACGGTGGTGATTTAGAGTTTATTAAGTATCAAGATGGAGTCGTTTTTGTTAAATTAATAGGTGCATGTGGAACTTGTCCACATAGAAATGAGACTATTAAAGGCGGTCTGTTGCAAGCTTTAAAAGAAAAAATTCCTGATATAAAAGATGTTATTAACGTTGAATTATAATTTTATTTTTAACCAATTAATATTAAGCATTTTAAAATCTTGAGACAATAATATATACATTTCTTTTAAAAGTCTCTCATAATTTTTTTGCAAATTAATAATTGAAATTAGATCTTCTTCATCTCTATTTTCTAAAATTATTTCATCAAATATATCGAAATAATAAGAAGGGTAAAGAAGTCTAGCTATTAATAAGTTTGCAGTGATTTCTGTTAAATAAAGACTCTTTATATAATCTATATAATAAATCGAGTCTTTTTTTTCTATGAAAAAAGAACTCTTTATATATTCTGCTATATCTCTAATTGAAACATCTACAATCATATTTGCAGGATTAAAATAATCTCCTTTGGTTATTGGAGCATTCATTCGATGGTGTTGCACTCCACTTTCTTTTGTTATTTGTTTTTCATACTTATCGGCTATAATTATAGCGTTCTCAGTTAAGCCTATATAATAATATACATTATGTAAAATTATCTTTTTTTCTTGAGCTAATTCATTTATTTGAATTTCATAATAATCTATTCTTTCACTCCATAATTTACTCCAATTAATTTCGCTGTCTAATTGAATAAAGAATTGTTCATCAAAACGTAAAACTTGTTTTTGGTTACAGTTGATTATAAAAAGAACGTAATACTTATTTTCATATAAAGTTACCGTTAAGTTATCTTTGTTATATAAAATTATAAAATATTTGATATTTAATAACATTAAATTTTCATATATATCTAAAAATTGCTCGGGTAAAATAATTAATTCAGTTAATAAATATTTTTTATCTTTATCTTCAAAAGAAAAACCTCCATATTGTTTACTTATGGTTTCTGGAAAAAAGTTATAATAATAATTAATGATCTTTTTCATAATTAATTATATGAAAAAAGCCTAAGTATATACTTAGGCTGCTAAATTCGGTCCTTGTGGTTGGTCAAAGATATTTTCTGTAGACGGTGTAAACGGGGACACTTCTTGCTGAGGCTCTTTTTGCAGCTGTGGAATAGTAGTATTTTGATTAGGTAAAGTACTTTGATTTACTACCTCTTGTTGAATTGGATTATTTTCTACAATTAAAGGGTCGTCTTTAATCATTGGATTCATAATATCTTCGTTGGCTGTTTTTGTTTCGACTACTTCTTTGTTTGGAAAAGATGCTATTATCTTAGCAACTAATTTATCTAAACTATCTTGGATGCTTGCAACATCATACATTATTTCTGTTAAATCAGAATCTGTAGAAAGCGCTTGGTTACCTATTTGTTCTTGTTTTTTATTTTCTACAGGATTAGCTTCTAAATTTGCATCTGAAATTGGCGCAGATAGATTCTGCGATAATATATCTGCATTTGTTACACTAGGATTAGTAGGCGTATTAATTATTTGTTGTTCATTTTTTTGAGTATTAGTCGCTATTTCGTTTTTCATTGCTAGTAATCCTTCATTATATTTTTTAATAAAATTTTCTTTTTTTAAATTATCAATTGCAATTATATTTGTCACACCAACATTTAATGGTTGCATATTTAAGCACCCCCTATTTCTAAATATTTAATGTTGTTATTTTTTTCACCTAATAAAATTGACTTCATTATATTTTTTAAGTCATTCCATTCTTGTTCAGACATTTTTTCATTTATAGCAATAGAATTATCTATAGTTAAAACTTCAGCAACGTACATTTTTATCAAATTATTTTCCACCATTTCGTTTTTGGTATAAAATAAGTATTTTTTACTGATGTTTACTACTTCAAAATAACTTATTAACTCTACATTAATTGTTTCACCGCTAGGCAATTTGATTTCTACATTATTCATTTATATAACCTCGCTATTCTATTTAATAATACCATAAAAAAAATTCTTATACAATCACTTTTTTTCGATAATAAAATAACGACAATCATAGGCACAGTGATTTAGTAAGTAGTTTTCTATGTTTTTATAATTATTAATTTCTTTGCAATTTTTATTAGATTCTTTATAAAAACCTTTTAAACGAAGTTTACCATAAGCCAAATCTCCTAGTACATAATCATAATTTACAAAATAATCAGAAAATTTTTCTTGAATCATTTCTTTATTATATCCTTCACGGTAATCTTTTAATATTATATATTTGTTCTCATCATAAAAATTTTCTTCCATTTTATCTCCTTAAAAACCAAAACGCTATTAATAAACCAATCATAATTTCTGTTGCCATAATACTTAAAAGTACTATAGTGTCTACAAAACCACTTCCACTAGTTAATATTAATTTTTTTGGATCAAACTTAGTTCTTCCACCTTCATTATTTTCGGAATCTTCTGTAATTATTTTATTATTGATTTCTCTTATTTTTAAATTAGATAACTGTTTTACTTCATTTAATATTAAACCGTAGCGATTATAATCATTTTCAGTTAATAATTGTTCAGTTATTTCTTGAAACTTAAAATCATTATTAAATGAATTCTTTTTTCTTAACCATAATTTAGAGGTAGTATAAGGTTCATTCATTATTAAGTTTTGTACTTTTAACATATCTCCTTTTTCTGGACAAAAGAAATCATCAAAACATTCAATATCATTTTTATCAATATTATTAATTGTTTTCTTTAGTAATATCATATTGATTAAAATTATATTTATTTTGTTAGGAATATCAGTTTTTGCTGGTTCAACCGGACTATTTAACCATTTATCATATTCATTCATGAATTTGATAAATGAATCCACTTCAATTTCCTTTAAACCGTAAATTAATAGATTATTTTTAAAACTTTCTTCTTTTCTTAACTTAAAAGGATTAATTATATTTATTTCACCATAAATACGAATTAAAATACGAATAACCCAAAACTCATAAATATGTTTATTATTTATTTCATTATTATTAATAAAATTCAAATAACTTATAATTCCATTATGAATTCCATTATTTATAAATATATTCATGGCACTTACCTTTCTAGTATTAATATAACACACCAACTTATATTTTTCTATATTACTTTACATTTATTATAGGACTACTATTTTCTAATACACCATTATAAAAACTTGGTATTTTTCCTTGAATAACTCTGCTTGCTATTAAAACTTCGAATTCTAAGTTGATCTTTTCATCATACACAGGATATAAAAAGCTTTCTGTTATATATAATTTTAAATATAAGTTTATTAGTACTGTGTTTATTCCATAACTACTTATTTTAGAAAAAACATCTCCAATAACATTTTCTAGTAAATTAATTTTAACATGAATTTTTGGTCCTAAATTCATTAATAGCCCATTCTTAGTATAAGTATAATATGGTATTTTAATTATTAGATTATCTCCAATGCTAATAGCAGTGCTGGGAACATTACCGTATTTTAAATTCTTAACTTCTTCCTCTACATTACTTTTTATATCTATCATTGCGGCATATGCTAAATCTAATTTAAAATCAACATCTGTTATTTCGTCTTGTTTATTTTTTTTAATAACTATTAATTCCTCTGCCGCAATTGAGCTTAATTTTTCTTTTGTTAAGTTTTTTGTTACTATATTAAAAGTTATTTCTTTTATTTCTCTTCTCGCAGTTTCTATTAGTGATTCACTTAATTTATTTAGAAATATCAAATAAAAGAAATATGTATTTAAAACAATAATTATCACTATTAATAATATAATTCTATTACTTTTTATATATATTCTTTTTTTAAATTTAAATCTTTTCATATTAAATATATGTAATTAAAAAGGCTTGTATTAAAACCAGCCTAAATTTAAATATTTATTTAATAAAAATGTTGACACTACTAATAATATTATTATAAATAATACAATCAAAATTTTGATTAGAACCGAATTTGATTTTATATCTTTTTGAATTTCTTTAAAATCTTCAAAATCTTTATCGTTCACAACAAGATTTCCTGTATAAAAAGAATTTTCTAATGACTTGTTTTCTATTAATGTTTTTTCTATTTCAGATTCATCACTTAGATTTAGTAAATCTTCTGCTTCTTTACTTGCCTGTTTTTGATTTAAAAGTTCCTTTTTAGTGATTGTATTTATTAAACTCATCAATTCATGTTCATCATTTACTTTTTTGTTTTCTGCATCCGCATTTTTTAATTCTAAATCTAGATTTTTTAAAATTTCATAGTTGGTATCTCTTAACTTTTTTAATCTTTCTTTATTATAATCTGTGTTTTGCTTAGTCTTTGCTTTTGCTAATATTTCATTTATATCATATTCTTTAGTATTTATTTTCTCTTTATAAACTTCATCTTCATCAACTGATATTGCAATTGATTTTCTTTTAGGTATGTTCTCACTATACTTTTTATCTAGCATCTCTTTTATTAAATTAATATCAATATTTTTAGCATCCGCTTTTAAAATTGAAATATTAGAATTTAAATCTACTTTATTATAATCACTTACTTCATTGTTCTGATATAGCTCGGCATTTATTTCTGTTCTACTTCTTAGTTCAGGTTTTTCAATACCATACTTATCCATACGTGAACTCATGAAATCACCCACTCTAAAATTATAATAACACAAAATGTAAACATTTGGAATATTACTTGCAGTATAATTATTAAACTGTGTATAATTAAATTGGAGGATTTATGAAAAAAGTTGAAATTATTAAAGAAAATTGCATTTCTTGTGGGTTATGTATTAATTCAGCAGAAAATACATTTGCATGGGATGATGATGGAAAAGCAAAAGTTATTAATCCTAATGTAAATGACGAAATAATTAATATTGCAGGATTATGCCCAACGGGAGCTATTTCAATAACAGAAACAAATTAAAAGAAAGGAATTTTCCTTTCTTTTAATTTTCTTCAATATAATTTAAGCTTTTATGTGGTTCATCAAATAAAAGACCCGGATAATCCAACTGTCTTAATACTTCGTATACACCAATTGCTACACTATTAGATAAATTAATCGCTCTTACTTTATTTGTCATTGGAAACCTAATACAATTCTTTATATTTGTTTTTAATATCTCTAAAGGAAGTCCTGTAGATTCTTTACCGAAAACTAAATAAATATTATTTTTAACTTCTTTGTAGTTAAATTGATTATGTGTTTTATGTCCATATCTTGTAAAGTAATAAAATTCTCCATTATTTTGATTATAAAAATCATTTATATTTTCATAAACTTCATAGTCACAATCATTTATATAATTAACTCCACTTCTTTTAATACTTGCATCAGACAAATTAAATCCTAAAGGTTTTATTAAATGTAATTTAACATTTGTTGCGACACATGTTCTCATAACATTTCCAGTATTTCCAGGAATCTCTGGTTCGTATAAAACAACATTTAACATTTTTTTATTCTGAAATTTCATATTTTTCTAATAATTGAACTATATCTGGTACATCAATTAAACCTGCTTTACTATCAACAAAATCGGTAACTTCATTATCTTTATAATAAATTACTACTGGAAGCTTTTTGATTTTTTGTTTTGAAATATTAAAAACTTTATTTAATTCTGATATATAATCTTTATTTGTTAATAATTCTGTTGCATCAATATATGCAAAATGATCTATTAATTCTTTATCTTTTAACATTTTTTTTAATTTAACTTCAAAATTATATATTGCTGCATCACCTGTATAGCTAATATAAACAAAGTGATTAGCGCTAAACTCGAGTGAAGCATTTGTAATTTCATTTAACTGAAGGTTAGCAATATATTTAGAAATATAACTTTGATTTACTTTATTATTAGAATAATTTCTATATAGATTTGAGCTTCCTATAGTTAATAATACAACTCCTATTAAAATTAAAAATAAATTTAAATAATTGTTTTTTAAACGATTTTTTTTCATTATTAAGTCTCCTTTTTAGATATTAACCTTGATAAAATTATATCATACCTATATTGAAAAAGTAATAAATTGCTTCAATTATATTAAAAGTTTTATTATTAATGTAAAAATCAGATCCAATAAAAACAAAATTGTTAATATTTTGGTTAATATTTTAGGGGTTTTTCTTATGATTTTCATCATAAGAGGATTTATTAAATATATAATTATAACACTCCCTATTCCCCAAATAATTGATGTTTCCAGCGATATATATTTACCTATATTATACTTAAAGAACTCATAATTCCAATAAATTTTATTAAATATGAGTTCTATAAGATTACCACCTATTAATTCAATTAAGCTTAAGCTAATAGCTGATGTTAAAAAAAGCAATATAATTTCCAGAATTTTGGAAAATCTTTTTTTAAATTTATTATATATTAAATAAGACAATAAAATTCCTGATCCATAAACAGGTGTCCATGGAAGATATAAAATTCCACTATTATAATCCTTTAATAGCAATGTTTCTAATATAAAACCTATTATTGAGTAGATAAAAAATATATTTAGATAGATCATACATTCACCTAATCATAGTATAATCTAAAAATTACTTAGCATACTTTTATGTTAAACAAATTCTAATTTATTATTTTTTAATAAATAATATTTCCTTATTAAGTCAAAAGGTATAACTGAGAAAGCAATTACTAATACAAAACAAATTTCTTTTAAAGAAAGCCCGTATGTTCTAAAAACATTGCCTCCGTAATAAATAAAATATATTTGGATAATACATACTAATAAAAATATAATAATAAAAACTTTATTTTTTCTTAAATTATGAAATAAATTAATATGACTTGTTCTAGCATTAAAAGCATTAAATATTCCTATAAATACAAAAAGGGTGAAAAATGCTGTCATAAAGTATTTATTGCCAATATCATATCTAATAAAATCTTTGAAAAATGGAACTTTCAGAAATAATAGACATAAAACAGCTGAATAAGCTCCTGTTATAATGATTTCTCCATACATATAATTATTAATTATTGATTCGTTTTTGGGTTTTGATTTTTCTTTCATATATTCTAAACTTGGGTTTTCATAAGCAAACGCTAAACCAGCTAAAGTATCCATAATCATATTTATCCATAACATCTGCATTACTGTTACTGGGGTACTTATTCCAATAAAAGGCCCTATGATTGATAGCGTCATTGCACAAATATTAACTGTTAATTGAAAAATTATAAATTTTCTAATATTTTTAAATATTGTTCTTCCATACAATATTGCCATACTAATAGATTTTATATTATTATCAAGAATAACTATATCACTAGCCTCTTTAGCTACTTCAGTTCCACTTCCCATAGCAAAACCTACATCAGATTTTTTTAGTGCTGGTGCATCATTTACTCCGTCACCAGTCATTCCAACGACTAAGTTTAACTCTTGTGCTATTCTAATTAATCTGCTTTTATCAGTTGGCTTTGCTCTTGCTATTATTTTTATTTTATTAAACATCTCTTTAATATCATCATTACTATAATTATTAAATTCTTCACTTGTTAAAGCTATACTATTACTATCATATATATTTAATTCCTTTGCAACAACCAAAGCAGTGTCTAAAGCATCACCGGTTAACATTACCACATTTACACTAGCATCTTTTATTAAAGATATTCCTTCATAGCTTTCAGGTCTTATTACATCTCTTATTAGGGCAATTCCAACAAAAATATAATTATCATTTATTTTATTGTCTTTATAAGCTAATACAATAACTCTAATGCCTTTTTGAGTATAACCATGAATTAGTTTATTGATTTGTTCAGAATTTTTTATCAGCTGTTTTTTTCCTTCATGGTCCAAATAAAATTTACATTTTGGTGTTATTATTTCACTCGCACCTTTAATATAGAAATTATCTTTTGTAGTTACTGAAGAAAACTTATTAGTACTATCGAAACTTTCTATTTCTATTATTTCTTCTGTTTCATATGAACTAATAAATTTTTTTAAAGCTTGATCTGTGGAGTTTCCGCCTATTATTTTTCCGTCAGTTACTATACTACTATTGTTAAGATTAAGTGATTTTGATAATATTTTTAAATATTCTGGGTATTTCATTATTTCTACTTCATTACTATATTTTTTTCCACTATAGTCACAAATTCCTATTACAGATAGTTCTCCCTTTGTTAAAGTTCCTGTTTTATCTGTAAACAATACATTTAAAGATCCAGCCGTTTCAATCCCTACTAGCTTTCTAACTAATACATTATTTTTAAGCATTTTTTTCATATTAGTTGATAAAACTAAAGCTACCATCATTGGCAATCCTTCTGGAACAGATACGATGATAATGGTAACGGATAATGTCATTCCATAAATTACGTAATCAAATAAAAGTTTTGGATTAGACAGCGTGCTTAAAATAGCATTTATTTCAATATTGTTACTTATTACTATAACAGATAAAAGATAAGAAATAAAAACTAAAAGAGCTGCAATATAACCAATTTTACTAATTACTTGGGCTAACTCTCTTAATCTTAATTTTAGAGGACTATCTGGATTTTGTTCAGTTAATTCTATAAGGGTACTTCCGTACATAGTTTTTATTCCTACTTCTGTAACCTTGACTATACATTCTTTAGAATAAATAACGCTTCCTTTATATAATTTATTTTTTTCACTTATATTAAGTCCTACAGCAGTTTTTGACACTTCATAACTTTCTCCTGTTAATGATGATTCATCAACTGTTACTTCTCCTTTTATTATAATGCCATCGGCAGGAACAACTTCTCCACTAGATAAATAAATAATATCATTTACTACCAAATCTTCTGATGGTAGGTTTATTAGTTTTTTATTTCTTTTAACTTTAACAAATATTTTACTATTTTCTTCAAAAAGTTTATTAAAAGCTTTACCACTACCATATTCACTTATTGTAGATATAAAAGAAGCTAAAAAAATAGCTATAAATATGCCGAGTGTTTCAAACCAATCAAATTCCCTGAATAAAAAAACTATTTTAACAGCAAGAACTATAAGAAGAATCCTGATTATAGGATCACCAAATGATTCTATTAATAGTTTTAAAAAACTATTTTCTTTTTTATTTTCAATTTTATTACTCCCATACTTTTCTTGGCTTTGTACTACTTCTTCATCATTTAACCCTGTTATATCCATTACTAGTCCTCCGATTAAAATATATGGATTAACCATTTAAAAAATAACTAGACTACAACTTTATATCCTCTGTACACAAAAAAAATATCACTTTACACGCTTGTTAGTAAAGTGCGGCAAAAAGAATTGTAAAGAGTTTGTAATTAACGTATAATAAGATTGTAAAGGAGTTTGTCTATCTATGGCTAAGAAGTTTAAAGTTATATTACTACTAATTTCAATGTCAACATGTTTAGGCTTGATGAGCAGCACTTATTCAAGGTATGTTGCAAGCACAAATAGCGACATTAATGTATCACTTTCTAAGTGGCAAATACTACTTAATAATTATGATATTACTAATAGCCAAAATTCAAATATAGCTTTAGAACCAGTCATAGAAGAAAATGAACATGTAGCACAAAGTAAAATTGCCCCTGCTACAAAAGGTTATTTCGACATTGAAATAGATCCTACAAATGTTGATGTATCATTTAATTATAGTATTGACTTACAAATTCAAGATAATAATTTAATACCTGATTTAATGATAACTAAATACGCTATTATTCCTGATGATTATATTGAGACAGAAGAATTATCAATAATATATTTAGAAAATGACTCAATAACTAATTCAATGTTATATAATAACAACATTGACGAATTCCAATTTAAAACCTTTACAATAAGAGTTTACTTTGAGTGGTATGAAGGAGTAGAAGAACTTATGAACGATGAGGATGACACTCTAATAGGAACACTTGCAGTAACAGAGAACGCATCATTTAAGATGAATGCAAGTATTAAATTTGAACAGATTATAGATTAACAAAATTTTAAAGCACAGAGTTACCTTTTTCCTTGACTATTTAAAATAGTTTTTAATAGCTTTTGTGCATAAAAAAAGAACCTTTTGGTTCCTTTTTTGTTTTATAAATTAGATTTATTAATAGTAACAATAGGTATTATTTTACAAGTATTACTTTTCATATTACCATAAATTTTAGAATCTAAGTCACTGTTTTTAATTAAAGAGAATGCTTTATCATTGCCGTATTCACTCATTGTCCAGTAGCAATCAGCTGACGATAAGTATGCGAATCTTGAATTTATAAAAGAATAATAACCATTTGTATTAATAATTTTATTTATTTCAGTAGAAATTCTATTTGGATATTTTAAATTCCCTATAACAGCATCAGAAAGACCGTCTCTTATTAATACTGAATGAGTGACATCTGTTGATATAACCTTTAATAAATCGTCTATCAATAATGCTCTTGTATTAACTTGCCAATCAGATGTTAATTCTGTATATTTCGTTAAATAGTTTGTATATTGACTTTCTATATAATTTCTATGAGGATTTGGCAATAATGTAATACTATGATCTGCTAATGTATTGTTTATATCTATTACATACATTTTTATACATGTTTCACTTATACTTGAACATCTAGAGTTATTTATAAAATCAATTAATAGTTCATCACCTAAATTATAATTGGAGTCACTAGAATCACCATTCCCCATATATTGTTCTGCAGTTAAGCTGATTTTAATCTTTATAGATGGTTCTATACGATAATTAGGATCGTTTATTTTTTTTTGATTCTCATTTAATTGATAATTATAAGCCTTGTTCCCCCATAAACTATCTAGTTCATCATTTCCTGAATCTAGTGGCCATGAAACCGAAATTTCAAAATAACTATCTTCACCTTTTGATAAAATATAATTTTTACTTAAACTAATATTTACCTTAAATGGAAAATTATGAGATAAAATATCTTCCACATACTCTGATTTTAAGTTTTCATCAATTATATAATTATTTTCATTATCTCCTAAAATTCTTGCTGAAACAATATTATATTTAAGTTCCGCATCTGAGTCTCCTGGGTTTTTAATATTAATCAATTCAGTTTTTGTTTCCATACCTGGATAAATATCTGATAGTAAGATAACTATATCATTAGATATTTTTTCACCATTTTTTTCAAGTTCGATATGCCATGCTTTAACATCTACAGTGGTATCAACTGTTGCAAGTCCACTATAAGCAAACCATGCTAAGGTGACTGATATAAATGAGACTGCAATTAAAAATAATGACATTATATTTAAACGAAAGTATACTAGGTGTTTTTTCTTCACTTATACCATCCTTTCTTAGCAATGTTAAATTAGTTTTGATTTCTTCTTTTTTCTTCGCGATTAAGCATTGTTGAAATTAATTCATATGATATTATTCCGACTATAGGTAATATTATAAAACAGAAGAATCCTATATTTGTATTTATTATTTTATAAATAAAAGATAGGGTCAATGATTTACTAACAATTACACCATATAATTGATTTTCATGTACAACTGGATCTTGAACAATATTTTTTAATCCTTTTGCATTAAAATGATATTTTCCCGATTCATCTTGCATTACGCTTACAACCTCATGGGTAATTATTTTATCTTTAACATCTCCTACTAATCCTTTGTAACTAATATCATCACCAGCTTTTATTTCGGATGCAGGTTTTTCTTTAGCAAATAACACATCGCCTACATTATATCTAGGCTCCATACTATCAGTAACAACTGTAAACATTCTGTAATTAAAAAATGAAAACTCGTTTTTACTTAATCTTTGTAAATAAATTGTGACAATAAAAGCTAAGATAATAATTATTATAATTCCTTTTACAATTTTACATAGTATATTTATAAATTTATTATCCTTAATGTTTTTAAGATTTTTCATGTTTCACTCTCTTTCAATAACTATATGTAATTTTTAACATTTTCAAGAAAATCTTCTAATTCATTTTTAAATCTATCTTTAATATCTGAACTATCAATTGTAGTCTTGTTTCTTTCTTTTTTTAGTTCATTTGCTATAATTTCTAAAATTTCTTCATCTGTAACTGAGATCCCGCTGTTTAATAAAAGCGAGATTATTCTTTTTATTTGATGATATATCATCGCTACAGCGTACTCAGAAAGTTTCTTTTTTTGTTCTCTTTTTGAAGAAGAAATCGAATCTAATACAAAGAAGTTTGATAAGAATGAATCATCTAATATTCCGATTAAGTCATTATTACCAGTACTATCTAAACCTTCTTGAGAAGAATCACTTTTAGAATCATCGTATGTTTGCATAAAAGTCCATAATTTTTCCGCTACTTGGAAATTAGGGTTTTTTAAAATCAGATTTGTTTTTTTAATTGGAGGAGCTACTAATGATACATTTAGTTTTTCTAAAGTAGTATACATTTCGCTATGTCGCCAACTA
>JAQUDY010000014.1 GCA_028685445.1 Bacilli bacterium | reverse complement strand
TTGGCATTTTATTTCCTCCTTATTTTTTTGGTGCTAGTATCATTGTCATAGTTCTTCCTTCAAGTTTTGGAAATGATTCGACGATTGCAGAATCTTCAAGTTCATTTGCAAATCTTTCTAGAACATCTTTACCTAATTCTGTGTGAGCCATTTCTCGGCCTTTAAACCTTAAAGTAGCTTTAATTTTATGACCTTTTTGTAAATATTCAAAGGCATTCTTTTTACGAGTATTAAAATCTCCTATATCTATTTTAACTGAAAATTGATATTCTTTGATTTCTTTATTACTTGCCCTTTGAGTTTTTAACGCTTCTTTTTGTCGCTTTTGTTTTTCATAACGATATTTATTATAATCCATTATTTTTCCAACAGCATGGGGATTATTTCCACTCATTAAAACTAAATCTAACCCAGCATAATTTGCTAATGTTAAAGCGTCTTCAGTTTGTTTCGTTCCCATTTGCTCACCATTAGGTCCTATTACCATTAACTCACTTACTTTAATGTCTTTATTAATTGGTAACTCATCTTTTTTGATATTTCTTGCTATTTAAAAGCACCTCCATATAATCAAAAAGTGAATGCTATGCATCCACTATAAAACCTTAAGTTATTAACTTGGCTTCTTACCTATCTATATATTGATAGATCAGGTGGAGTGTGGATACACCCGCTTTCCTTTAAATTACAAAATTATTATAGCACTTATCTAGTATTTGTCAAGCGCAACAAATAATATTTCATTAAGCCTATATATTAATATTGTATTTATCTATTATAATAATATATCTATAAATATCGATTTTAAGAACATAATAAAATAAGTGATGCTATGAAAAATTTAAAATTTATTCAGAATTTATTTAATGATACACCCGATTTAGTTATTAGAACTTTAAAAAGAAAGTATCAATCAATCTATGTTGTTTATCTAGAGTCTGTTGCAAGCGGAGATCGAGTAAATAGTTATATTATAAGTCCTCTTACTTTACCAAGTAACTATAAAGAAAAAATTGAGAAGTCTTTAGCAGGACCTAATTTAAAAATAATTACTATAAAAGAAATAGAGTTGTATTTATGCAGTGGTTTTGCAATTATATTAGATGGTAAAAAATTATATGCAATTGAAACAAAAGCTGATCTTGATAGAGGAATAGATGATGCAAAAGTAGAACCTGCTATTTATGGACCAAAAGATTCTTTTGTAGAAAATATACAGAAAAACATTGGGCTAATAAAAAAAAGAATAAAAAGTGGGCATTTAAAAACAGAAAATAAATTGCTAGGAAGATATTCTAAAACAGTAGTCAGTGTTCTTTATATTGATAATATTACGAAAAAAGAATTAATATCTGAAATTCTTACTAAGTTAAATAATATTGATATTGATTCAATAAACACTTCTGGTGAATTAAAACAATTTTTATCAAATGAAAACAAAAATGTTTTCCCGGCAATGAAACTATCTGAAAGACCAGATACGATAGTTAAATCTTTATTAGAAGGTAAAGTTATAATTTTAGTAGATAACTCTCCTTTTGCAATTGTACTTCCCTCTGTGCTCGCTGATTTTATAAATCCTACTGTTGATGATTATTCAAATAGCTTAAATACAAATTATCTTAAAGTTTTAAGAATGTGCTGTTTTATATTAACAATTATTACTCCAGCTTTTTATATAGCAACTACAACTTATAATCCTGAGGCTATACCTGGTTTACTTCTTATGAATATATCTACCCAAAGATTTGGTGTTCCATTTCCTTCAATTGTAGAAGCTCTTATTATGTTATTTGTTTGCGAATTATTAAGAGAAAGTGACGTCAGATTCCCTAACAATTATGGCAGCGCTGTTTCTATATTAGGAGCTTTAATATTAGGAGAATCTGCAGTAGCATCAGGAATAGTGAGTCCTATTATGATAATAGTTATAGCATTAACTTTTATCACTAGCTTAATATTTAATGAAGTGGAAATCAATGGTGCTGTAAGATCATGGCGTTATATCTTTTTATTTTTTGCAGCAACACTTGGTCTTTATGGCTTTTCTTTAGCAATCATTATTATGTTATTAAATTTATGTTCATATAAAGTCTTTAAATTAAATTATATGTTTCCAATATCTCCTTTTGACTTTTCTTATCTTAAAGAGACTTTAATAAAAATTAAACGAAAAAAACTAAATACTAGAAGTAAATATTTAACAGACAATATTAGAAAGCAGAGTTAATATGAAAAAAATCATTATTCTTACTATTATACTTCTTTTAACTGGTTGTTATAATTATAAAGAAGTTAGTGATCTTGCTTTTATTTCTAGTTTTTCTATAGATTATACTAATAATAATGAGTTTAATATTATTTTAGAAATAAAAGAAAATAATAAAGATAATTTATTTTCTTCTTATTTGCTTGAAGGGTATGGCAAAACTATTGAAGCCGCTATTCAAAATGCTTCATTATCATTTAACAAAAATTTATATTTTATTAACCTAGACATTTTATTAATTAGCTCTAATGCAGCAAATTTAAAATTAAATAATATTTTAGACTATGTTACAAGAGACAATAATTTTGCTCTGGATTTTAATATTGCTATATGTGATGATTCCAAAGGTGCAATAGAAAACATCCTAAAAAAAGAAGAAATATTTGGTCGATATATTAATACTTTATTTAAAAATACAGATAATAATGTCATTAACATAAAATTAAATGACCTACTTAATAGCTATTTAAATCATTATTACGACATTATTCTTCCAATTATTAATTTAAAAGATAATACAATCATTATTGATGAAGCAGTAATATTTAAAAACAATGAAATTATAGAACACTTAAATGAAAAAGAAATTTCTATTTATAATATTTTAAGTAACAATTTGATGGATTATTATATTCATTTAGAACTTGATAATAATATAGTTTTTAAAACTACTCATTATAATACTAAAACAAATTTTAAAAATAACACTTTATATATAATTCCAACATTAACTGGATCTTATATTGAGTTTGAAAATCTAAATTTAAATAACTCTAAAGAACTAAAGCGAATAACAGAAAAAATCAATGCTAAATTTAATAATGAAGTTGAAGCATTTATAGATAATTTAATTAAAATTGAAAGTGACCCTTTGGGTTTAAAAAGATATATTAAACAAAAAAGTTTGCATAAAATAAAATACCGAATTAGTACTAATATTGTTTTAGAAAACAAAAGTTTAATCTTTAAATCTATTGGAGGTAAATAATGAAAAAAATTAATAATTATGAATATAACAGTACTCTATTTTTATTAGCTAGACCATTGTTTTTAGGTTTTGGTATTTATCAAATAATAAATCAGATTGGATCTTTTTTTTGGATAAGCATCATTCTAGGAATCTTTTTAGGTTTAATAATAAATGAGTGTTCAAAGTTTTTATCGAGATTCAAAGCTCTTAAAATTGTAATTAGTATAATTCTTTTAGTTTATGTCTTTTATACTTTAACAAGCGCTATATCTACATTATATTTAAATAAAACTCCGAAGTTTATAATTTTGGCTGCTCTTTTATTAGTAGTAATTTATTCGAGAAATAAAAATAAAGATACTATTTTTAAAATTGCTAATATCTTTTTTATTATCAATATCACTTTATTCTTTATAATGACTTTTTCTTTGTTATCTCAGATAAATTATCAAAATTTTGAACTTATTACTAAATTTTCTGTACTCAAAATAATAAATTCTTCAGTATACTTTGCCTTATTATCAACACTTCCTTATTTAACACTTCCTAATTTTAAAGAAAACTATAATTATAAAGCTTATTTATTTTCTTCTATATATACTCTAATATTATTTACATTAATAGTTGGTATTTTAGGAATACCTGTAGCATCTATTTATAAATATCCTGAATATATAATTTTTAAAAAGATCTCAATTTTAAACATTTTTGAAAATGTTCAAAATTTTCTTTTCATTAGTTGGATTTTCGAATGTTTTATACTTTTAGGAATTACTAGCAATAATTTAAGTAAAAAGACTCTTTTAATTTTATTATTTACAATTTTTATTCTTTATACAATCTTTATCACGAAATTCAATATTTTATTTGTAGGAATATATTAAAAAAAGATTAAAAATTTAATCTTTTGCTTTAAAGAATAATGTAACAATAAACGAAAACACTATTGTTGAGACTACACCAGCACTTACTGTTTGGAGCATACCACTAAATAATCCGATTAATCCTTGATGAATATATCCTTGATATGCTCCTTCAAGTAATAAATTACCAAAAGATACTATTGGAATATTTGCTCCTGCTCCTATTAAGTAAACTATTTTATCATAAAGATTAAAAACTCCTAAAAATGCTCCTATTACTACAAAAATCGATGTAATATGTCCTGGGGTTAAAGTTGTATTATCTAAAAGTATTTGTCCTAATAAACAGACTAATCCACAAAACAGAAATGAATAAACTAAAGTCATTTTTCCACCTCCAAATATAAAGCATGAGTTACTGTTGGAATGGTATTTTTTTGATTTACTAAAAGCGGACTATGCAAAGATCCTGTCCCTAAACATAATATTTTTTTATATTTTTTGATATGAATGAATTTTGTTACTAATAATAGAGCTTGAGCTGCAGTTCCACTCGCTCCAGAATATTCAAGATTTTTATAAAAAACCGCACCAGCATCGATATGATTATTTACTTTGATGTTATGTTCTATTTTTAGAATTTCTTTAAATATATCTGCTCCAACTTTTCCTAAATCTCCAGTTAATATTAAATCATAATCTTTAATAGTCGTATTAGTTTGTGATAAATAATCGATGAAAGTTTCAGCAGCGCCTTTAGCCATTACTGCTCCCATATTATGAGCATCTTTAACGAAGGAATCAACTACTTTACCTAATGTTCCACCTTTTATTTTAATGTTTGATGGCTTATTTGATATTTTAATTCCTACTGCTGCTGTAGCAGTAAACGTACTTCTTATCGGTTTTGGTGCTCCGTATTCAACAGGGAATCTAAATTGCTTTTCTGCTGCTAAATTATGTGAGCTCGTAACAAATACACCTTCTTTAATTGTTTTATTTATTATAAATGATGAAAGTGTTAAAATAGATGATATTGTTGTAGCACATGCTGAGTATAATCCTATAGAAGGTATTTTTCTTCCTAAAGATGCTGATCCAAACGCAGTGGGTTGATTTGTTAAATCCCCACCTATTATTAATTCTGTATTACTTGTTATTAAATTATTAAGCACGGTTCTTTGCATTTTTATCTCAGCATTTTCTGTACTTTTTTCTCCAAAATAGTAATCATCTAAATATATATCACAATTTTTAACTCCATACTCTTTTTCTAAAGGTCCTGCAATTGTAAAATATTCATTTAAATAAATATCTTTAAACTCAAACATAAATAATCACCTTTAAAATAGCTAGAAAAAATGCTGCTATTATTCCATATAACAAAACACAACCAGCAAGTCGAAACAGATACCCACCTAAGCCAGTAATTAAACCATCTTCTTTATAATCAAGAGCACTACTAGTTACAGAATGAGCAAATCCTGTAATTGGTACTATTAAACCTGCTTTAAATTTCATAACTAATTTATCAAAAAAACCTAAGCCAGTAAAAAGACTTGCTAAAAATATAAATATTATTAATACCCAAGTTGTTGCTTCTTTTGTCGTAATACATATTTTGTAAACTAATAAAAGTTTTATAGCTTCTGCTATAAAACCTAATGTTCCTCCCATTAAAAAAGCCAAAAAGGTGTTTTTTAATTTTTCTTCTTTTGGAGTCAATTTTTTAACTAATTCTAAGTATTCTTTTTTATTCACTACTATTCACCTAGTTTTATTATGAACACTTTTAAGCTCTAATATACTCTTTTAATTTTTTTTTGCTTTTTGATTCTAAACGTGAAACTTTAACTTGGCTTATTCCTAAAATATTTGCAGTTTCCATTTGGCTTAAATCTTTAAAGTATCTATAATCCATAATAGATTGTTCTAATGGTTCTAAAGTTTCTAAAGAATCATTAATTAATATTTGATCATCTATATTCTGATTAGTTCCAATTAAGTCAGCAATTTTTACATCTCCATTTAATGTTTGGTATTCATCATCTAAACTTAACATTGAACCTGTTAACAACATTACTTCACTTACCAAAGTCTCATCTAACTCAGCATATAAACAAATTTCTGTTAAGGAAGGTATTTTATTTAACTTTTGAATTAGTTCATTCTTTGTTATTTCTATTTCTTTTAAGATTTTTAAATAGTATTTATTAATTTTAATATCTCTACTTTTATTTGTAAGTTCATACATTTCTCCAAAAACATATTTATAAGCAAATGTCATAAAATTTACACCAAGGGTTTCATCAAATTTACGACTAGCTTTTATTAAACCAATACAGCCAGCTTGATATAAATCTGCTAGCTCAACATTATAAAACTTTTTAGCCATTTTATAAATAAACATTTCATATTTATTTATTAATTCTTCTTCTTTCATGTTTCTCACCTAAATTTCGATTAATGATAATGCTATTAGTTCATTTTCAACTGTTTGGATATTATTATTAATAACTAAACTTGTATTACATATTAGACCTTCTCCATGATTTAATCTGGCAGCCTCAATTCCTTTTTGTAGTGATTTTTTTCCAAAATCATCAATAACTTTAATCGCCCCCAAATTATATACTATATATTTTATCCCATGTTTTATTATGACCGGTATTAAATATTTATTTAAGCTATTAACTGTGCTTTTTGTTAGCTCACCTTTAAGTCTTATAAATAAGACTCCTTTTCTAAACTCTAAATTGATTTTAAGCATATTTCCCCGCCTTTCTTTTAATATAGGGTACTGCCATTCTATTTTAAACACATTCGACAAAACATCTTTTTCTTTGTTAATCTATAAGTGTCAACTATGATAAACTTCTCATAATTATTAGTTACTTATTTGTTTATAAATTCCTTTTTAGACAATCGAACTTTAGAGATACTAGACAAATTTAGTAAAATATAATATAATACAAATACCAAGAAAACTTTAAATTTTATTTTTTTATGAAAATACTTATAAATTAAATTATTTATTATAAATTATTTTGCGTTAAAATATATTTTTTAAATTAAAGTTAAAGGAATTAAAAAAAGACTTAACGTCTTTTTAGGAGGAAAAATGAAAAATAATGAAAAAGTGACTACTGTTTATGCACTTGGTGGCTTAGGAGAAGTCGGCAAAAACATGTACGTCGTTGAGCATGATAACGAGATTATCATAATGGATGCTGGGATGTTACTCCCAGAGTCAGATCTTTTAGGGATCGATTATGTGATTCAAGATGTGACATATCTAAAAAATAATGAGCGAAATATTAAAGCTTTATTTATAACCCATGGTCATGAGGACCACATTGGAGGAATATCGTTTTTATTACAACATATTCATATTCCAATTATTTACGCGCCTGGAATTGCTGTTGATTTAATTAAAAACAAACTAAAGGATCGTAATGTTGGTTATAAGAACATTGAAATGTACAATGGAGAAAGTATTTTTAAATTTAAATATATGACGGTGGATTTTGTGGCAACAACTCACTCTATTCCAGATAGTTATGGTGTTGTAGTTAGAACTCCAAACGGAATTATATTTAATACTGGAGATTTTAAATTTGATTTAACCCCTATTGGGCCTATGGCAAATTTACATAAACTAGCTAAATTAGGTGAAGATGGAGTCAAATTATTATTATCAGATAGTACCAATGCTTTAACACCGGGTTCTTCACAAAGTGAAAGTAATGTAGATGAAGCTTTAGGTGAAGTTTTTGCAAGAAGTAATTCTAGAATTATTCTTGCTACATTTGCATCTAATATTTATAGAATTAAACATATTATTGAAACATGTCGTAAAAATAATAGAAAAATTATAACCTTTGGTCGAAGTATGGAAACAGCAAAAGAAATAGCTTTAAAAAACAATCTGATAACTGATAAAACAATTTTCATAGAGCCAAATGAAGCCAAAAAATATAAAAAGCATGAAATATGTATTTTATGTACCGGTTCTCAAGGTGAACCCTTAGCTGCATTATCTAGAATCGCTAATGGAAATCATAGACAAATTGAATTATTACCCGACGACATCGTCGTGTTCTCTTCAAGTCCAATTCCTGGTAATAAAGCAAGCATTAATCGAATTATTAATAAGCTATATTTAAAAGGAGTTAGAGTCTTTACTAATACAGAATTATCAGACATTCATACTTCTGGACATGCAAACCAAGAAGAGTTAAAATGGATGTTAAGATTAATTAAACCTGAATATTTTATGCCTGTTCATGGTGAATATAGAATGTTAAAAGCTCATGGAGATCTTGCAAGTGTTTGTGATATTCCTAAAGAAAATATTTTCATCTGTAAAAATGGCGATTCAGTAGAACTTACAAAACAAGGCGCTCGATTAGGTAAAAGAATTCAAGCTGGAGATGTTTATGTAGATGGATCACGAATTGGTGATATTGGATCAGTAGTTGTTAAAGACAGAAAATTAATGAGTAAGGATGGAATTTTAGTTGCAATTATTAATATAAATCCTAAAACTAGAGAGCTATTAATTAAACCTAATATCACAACTAGAGGTTTTGTCTTAATTAATGAAAATGTTAAATTAATTAATCAACTTGAATCTAAAGTTTCAGAGATTGTCAACAATACAATTAAAACTTCTTATAACTATTTAGATTTGAAAAATCAAGTTATTTTAGAGTTAAATCCATTTATAAATAATTTGACTGGAAGAAGACCAATTATTATGCCTGTTATTATGGAAGCTAAATAAAAAGATATCATCCAAAAGAGATATCTAATATCATCATAATGATAAAACCAATTATTAAAAATAAGGCCATTAGGTCTTTTTTTTCATTTGTCATCGATTCAGGAATAAGCTCAACTACTATTACATATAACATCGCTCCTGCAGCAAAAGCTAATAATAATGGTAACAAAAACGGTAGTTTTATTGCTAAAAAAAGACCTATTAATGCACCAACTGGCTCTACTGCCGCTGTTGCTGTACCAATTAAAAAAGCTCTCCATTTTGAATATCCTTCTCTATATAAAGGAAAACTAATAGCGCTTCCTTCAGGAAAATTTTGAAGACCAATTCCTAAAGCAAGAGTTAAAGCTCCAATTAATGTGGCTCCTGGCATACCATGAACAACTGACCCAAGCGCTACTCCTACTGCCATCCCTTCTGGAAAATTATGCATTGTAATAGAAAAGATTACCATATTCATTCTGCTACTTTTTTTACTTCTTTGATATAGTTTATCACCAACAAATAAAAGAAGTCCCCCAGTAAGTATTCCAATACCACATATTATCCAAGGGGTTAAATTAAGATTCTCTGAATAACTAATTGCTGGATTAATTAAAGAAAAAATAGTTGATGCAAGCATTATGCCTGCCGATAGTGATAGCAGTCTATCCATTTTATCTTTATTTATATCCTTAAATAAGAATACCATTGATGCCCCTAGTGCGGTTAATAGTAATGTTCCAGAGCTAGCTATTAGTGTCTGGATTAAAGGACTAAGCTGGCTAAAAAAATTAATCATAAATCTCCTTTCATTCTATGGTATGTTAAATATTTTAATTTGTTAGAAAAAGATTAATTTGAAAATTAATCTATTATAGCTTTTTTTCTATCTTTATATTCTTCTAGTTCTCTTTCTAATTCTTCTTTTTCATAAATTAGAATATCTTTTTCATCTTCAAGTAAATTATTATTATCCTCTAGTTCATTAATTCTAATATATAGATCATTGATTTGTTCTTCTAAACTAGCATTTCTTGAATATCTTAAATTTTGTTCTTCATTATATTTATTTAAATTATTATCTAAATTATTAATAGTTTTATCACTACTTGTAATTGTTATTTTAATGTTATCTTCTGAATTAAAGTTATATATTTTTCTATCTCTTAAACCATCTAATATAACATCAATAAAATCCATTACAAATTCTGGGTCTACATCAGAGTTATATATATAATAACCACTCTCATTTCGATTAAATCTTATATGATTAAGTCCTTCATAAGTATCGATAGTAATTTTTATTTTATCTTTTAAATTCTCATCTCTAATATATTCTATCTCTCCAGGATATTCAAAGAACAAGTCATCTTGGTAAGTATACTCATATACGTTATTTACTTTTTTTAAAGCAACTGGTACATCATTAATTATCTCAGTTTTATGAACATCTAAAACCATAATTCCTGAGCCGATTCCTATCCCAGCAATAGATGCAATAAATAATATTAATATTCTTTTAAAATTATGTTTTTTATTAAATATAATATTAAATATAAATTCTAGGACTAAAAAATTTATTAAGATACTAAATATAATTAATATTGGAATACTAAAATATGTAATACCAGTAAATAAGAAATATATATTTATTACTAGTAAGCAAAATAAACCAATGAAAGTAAATATGAACGGAATTATAAATAATAAAAGCATCGCTTTAATAAATATAATTATTAATTTACCTAAAGTATCGATAAAAGCAAAATTTGGTTCTTTACTTATTTTTAAAATAGTTTCTTCTTTAACAATTACTTCTTCTTTATCTTTTTTATCATTTGTTTTTTCATGTTTTGAAACAAATTCATACTTATCTAAAAATCCTATTTTAAATATGTGAATAAATAGTAAGATACATACAATTACATATGTAGTATTTAAAAGAAAGTCTATTAATGATGATATTATATTAGTTCCTTTTGTATCACTAAAGACCATTAATACTTTATATATTTCATATTGAAACCTACTTAAGGGAATACTAAATAAAGATAAAATTAACCCTACAATAAACATTAATGCAAAGCATCTAAAGAATTCTTTAAAACTCATACTAGTTATCATTTTATATGTTTTGGTAACTAAATCTAAAACACTGTCGATAATAGAATTAAAATTACCTTTCTTTTCTGTTGATATTTCTGTTATTTGATCATTTGTTAGTTCATCAAGGGTGCAGTTAAATATTTTACATATTGATAATAACTTATCCATTTCTGGATATGTTTGACCACTTTCCCATTTTGATACTGATTGTCTTGTTACATCTAGCATATCAGCTAGTTGTTCTTGAGAATATTTTTTCTCTTTTCTTAAGTTTTGTAATTTTTCACTAAAACTCATATAATCACTTCTTTCTGGATAAATAATACTACGTAACCTAGTTGCATTCTACCAAATTTAAGTTGTTTTGTGTTGCTTTTTGGTTGCAAGTGGCATTTATTACATCAATTACGCCATTTATATAAAAATCTAGTTCCTTTCTTTTATAAACATAAATATAAGATGGATGATATATATGAACATAATAAATACCACTATGTTTTATAAACCCAAAATTATATCCTTCAGGTTTAGTTAAATGAATATTAATTTTTTTTGCAATAAAAGATGCTACTTCACTACCTAAAAGAAATATAATTTTAGGTTTTAATGTTTTAATCTCTAATTGTAAATTATCAAAGCAAGCATTCTTTTCACTTAAATTAGGATATCTTAAGTTATTTTTTTCATCTAGTGGAAGGCATTTTACTAAATTAGTTTTATAAGTAGTAAGGTTTATTTTATTTTCTATGTTTTCAATTATTTTACCAGAGTTAGTAGAGCTAGATAAAGGTACTTCTTTTTTCGATTTTATTCTTTTTGCAGATAAACCCACAAAGAAAATATCACACTGATGCTTTGTTTCTATAAGTGGAGTTTGATTTAAATACAAGCCACAGTTTTTACATTCTTTAATACAACTATAACTCATCAAAGTCTCTTTTCTTATAACCAATAAAGCCAGTTATTATTAAGATTATACTTATTACTGTTATAGATATAAATGAACTAATATTAAAACTTTCAATAGGCATTCTTGGTATCCAGTTAATTATCGTTGTATTTAAGAGCCAGTTTGGAAGGTTTATAATGCCAGTAAAGTAATTAAGTACAAATGAATAACCAAGATATACATAAACTAGCTTTGCTTGTCTTGGAATAAAACCTAAAATCATAGATGATAAACCTATATAAAATAATAATGATGGCATAAAGTTAAGACCTGAATATATAAATGTATCAAGAGATATTAAACTTGGGTCACCTGAATAAATAGCCGCAAGACCTAGAGCAAGTGATGATAATATCAATGCAAGAACAGATGAAAAGATTGCGATTATAATAGTAGTAAAATAAAACTTTGCTCTACTTACTTTAGTAGATATAACTATATTTAATCTTAAACTTTTTTCTTCATTATAAAGTTTATTAATTATTGCGATTGGAAGTATTGCTGCAAGGGATGAAATAACCATAGTTATTATTGATGTAAAAGACTCTTCAAGTGTAAAACCAGAATGACTAAACATCTGTTTTATTAAATCATTACTTTCAATAAAGCTGTGCATATCTCCATAAATAGAACCGTAAGCAGCAGCTAATACAATAAAAGAAGTTAGCCATGCTAGTATCATGCCTTTATTTAACTTTAATAGTAAACCCCTAACTGATAGCAATGATTTTTTTGCACTTGCCCTTCCCTGTTTTTCAGATAAGTAACCTGACCCCATATCACGATTCTCTTCTAAGATAAAAGCTTTTATTATTAAGATCAGACTAAATATTGAAATATATAATATAGGAAGCCAGTTATTTGTTGTAAAAGGATAACTTAAATAAGTCCAGCCTACTGGATTTATCATTGAGAGCTTTACATTTGTAATATCAGTTATACCTCTTATTATATATAAGAATCCTATTAACGCGAGTGAAAGACCTGTAGATGAAGATGATGAAGGCATAATCTGCGCTACTACAAGCGCGATAGTGGCTCCTAAGATGCCAGCTAGAGCAATTGTGCTACCAAATAGAATTGAACCTTCTAAAGTGATTGTAATATGATTAAAGCTAAGCATTATAAAACTAATAAAAAGACCTAGGATAATATTTATTATTATTGTTTCTATAATAACTGCAAGAGAATTAGATATTTTTCCTACTTCAAATGATCTAATTAATTCAGTAAGTCCAGAGTCTTCTTCTTTCCTAGTATGACTAATCACATGTAAAATTGAAACAATCATTGCAAAGATACTACAAAATAATAACATCATATGAGAGTACATTGCTCCTACTGTATAAGATGATGAATCTATTATAGGAGTATTTCCAACCATTGATACCATTGCTGGATTTTTCATTGTTTCATACATTCCAATTAATCCTTGCTCTTTTGCAATTTCAACAAAAAAAGGAACAAATCCAGCAGAAAATAATCCTATACCAATAATCCATATAATTATTTTTTTATAATCACGTTTAAAATATTGAAGAAGTAATACTTCAAAACGAGTAAATCTTTCTTTCATTATAAACCCTCATAGTGACGCATAAATATTTCTTCTAAGGTAGGAGGATTAATTTTTAATGTAATAATTTCAAGTTTAGTTAAAGTTTT
>JAQUDY010000013.1 GCA_028685445.1 Bacilli bacterium | reverse complement strand
CAGATAACATTTAGTTTTTAATAAAACTAATTCTATTTCTTATGTAATAAGGACTGTATTGTTTAGGATCGAGATTTTTATCTTTTAATATTCTTTTAATAATAGATAAAACATCATCACTATCTATTATTGTAAAATTACTATTTAAGTTTAATTCTTCATAGTTTTCTCTAATAATTCTAAGTCCTAAAGAGTGAAAGGTTCCAATAAAAGAAGAAACATCACCAATCATATTATTAACTCTTGATCTCATCTCTGCTGCTGCTTTGTTAGTAAAAGTAATGGCAAGTACATTATAATCTGGTACTCCTTTTTCTATTAAATGAACAATTCTAGTTGTTAATACTTTTGTTTTACCTGATCCAGCTCCTGCCATAACTAAAACTGGTCCCTCTTTATGAATTACCGCCTTTTTTTGATTTTCATTTAAATTGTCTAAATAATTCATAAAGATTCCTACTTTCCTTACTTAATTATATCATTTTTAAGAGTAAGAAAAAAGATTTTTGACTTCAAATGTCAAATAGAAATATGATAGTTTCATATAAAAAAAGCATTATCAAATTATTTGATAATACCTTTTGCTTGTAATTTAGACTTTAATTTATCATATAAGTAAGGAACTTCATGATATTCATGCTCTTTCATATTGTTCTTATTTATGTGAATATTTAGATATTTAGCATTACTTGCAGTAATTACATCTAACTCTCTTAACCTTTTAACAATATTTTTATAACTTACTCTAAAATTGTTACTAAATATTTCTATTTCTCTAAAATTAATTTTCACTCTCTTAGAATCAAACTCTTCTATTAAAGCTCCTTGGGGAAGTAGAAGAGACAAAGCAAACTGAGTAGTTAATAAATCCTTTTTAGTATTGTTTATAATTAATAATTCTCCTAAATACTTAGCGATGTTAAATCTTTGTTCATAGCTATTATCTGCTTTAGGAACAACTATAACAGGTACATTATTAATTATTTCATAAAAACCAATAAAATCTTTAGTAAACTCTGTTTTAGGTAAAGTAATTATCATCATGTTATTATTTTCAAGTAAATAAACTAAATTAGAAATAGGATCATTAATTGGAATAGTAAAATAAATTCTTAATTTAGTAGCTAAGCTTTCAGCCTCATCTAAAGTATTAATTAAGTGGACACCAAACTTATTTATTAAAGTTATTTCTGATAACTTTAATAAATTAAAATAGTTTTTTATTTTATCCGAAATCAGATCTTTAATTCTAACTTTATTTATCTGAGCTATTTTATCTTTACATTTAAAATTAGTAAACTTTATATTAAGATCATTATCAACATCAAGAATTTCTTCAATTGTAACAAAATAAATTTTAGCAAATTCCTCTAAGCGAGATAAAGAAGCAATAATTTGATTTCTTTCATATTTTAAGATTGCCGGAGCAGACATATTTAGTTTTTTACCAGCTGCTGCCATAGATAGATTAGCTCTAATCCTATATAATTTTAAATTATCGCCAACAGTTTTTTTCATATAATCACCCGTTAATATGTTTCTACATACATTCTATAACATTAACTAGTAATTGTAAAGATTTATATAAAAAACCTTTGTATTGTAATATGGGAAGGCTCCCGGTAGTCCACCTTCTTCCATATTACATTCTGTTATAGTTTTTGTTTAGTTTTTTGAGTGCTTTCACTCCTTGTTTGCCTCCTGAAAGGGTTTTCAGGTGGCGTTGCCCAGATTACAGATTAACAGGCTTCTTTGTACTCTTACACCACCTTGTATGGGTCAACATCGCTTCCTGTTCCAGTTACTCTAGCCTTAGAGTCTATTGAAACCGCCCCACGCAGACCATAAGGAGCACCCACATCACCGTCATACAGAGAGCCCGCAGAGCTAACACTAAACGAGTACGCATCACCTGCCCCAACGATATAGAGAGGCGAACCCAGCCAATAATACTGGTTTGTATATAAATAGTTTGTATTATTACTTTTGTGAAATACAAATCCTGCCATTGAAGTTTCATCTGCGCTTATTAAGCCTATCGGATAGGTTAACGCTCCATTACCTATTGTTGTATCATTTTTAGTGAATCTATCATTCTTTAAGCCACATTTTAAAGTTGGGGATTTATTTGTATCAAGTCGATAATATGCAGCGTATAATGTTTCTGAAGTCCCATAACCTGAACCAGTTTCATCTTCACCAACTTCACTCTGAAGTTGTCTATCGTTGCAAAATAGATTATCTACTATGTCCGCTTCAAATGATTTTCCCGCTATATTTGATGCATACCAATTATCTAATTCGGTTTTTATATTTGATTTTGTCTCATTATATGTTGCTGCCGCGCTTGTTGTACCGTGTCTAACTGTTGATGCCACTCCGTTTGCACCTCCATACATATAACCTAGGTATTTTGCATCATTCCAATTTGTATTCCATGCTGCTGTTTTTATCTGGGTATTTGATCCTGTATCATTCATCTTATTAGCGCTATTAAACTGAGCCTCTGTTCCATTATAGATTAATCTTACTGAGCCATCCCCATTTATTCTTACTATCTTCCACTGGAAGCCTCCCCAGATTATATTATTATTTAGTTCTGACTTTTTACCACGATAGTAGTAACTTGTTCCATATTCATCTTCTGCAGCATATAATCCACTAGTTCCATTTATTACATTAAATGCTGGTGTTCCTTTGGCTTCTATTGATACTCTTCCACCATCTTGGGCTAGAATCGCTTCTTCTAGTTTCAATGTTTTTGCATTTTTTATTTCTACATGCGCTTTTATTTTTCTTCCTTGATCGGTATTTTGATTTGTTTCAAATGATGGGAAATATATCTCTAAATTATAAGTATGAGTTTTATCTCCACTTGTTGGTGAAGCAAAATTTCCTATTCCTAAATTAATTATTTTTGCTCCAGCCCCAATATTTGTTAAATCTGTTATGCTAGGTGCTACTTTTCCATTATTATTTGTATTAGTGCTTATTAGTTTATATTTTAGAGCATTTTCTGAGAATGTATTTGATGATACTACTAGAGTTAATTCATAGTACATTTCTTCTGTTGTTGTATTATTTCCTTTTACTGTGAATGTTTTAGTAGCAGCAGGGCTATTACTTGGTAATATGCTATTCAAACTTATATTGGATCCCCCATTATAAGTAATATTCATTGACCCACCTGTTACAGTTATTGAGGTTGTTTCTTCCCCTTCTATATTTGCTGTAAAGTATGCAAATGATAAACCTATAGATAATATTAAAGTTAATAATATTAATAAGATTATTGTTAATATATTCTTTTTCATATGTTCACATCCTAAATTAATTATAGAATATTTTTGTTTTTTTACAATTAAAAGATAGTTTTATCAACTATCTTCTAATAACCTATTTATTTCAAGGATTATTTGATCTTTTATTTTTTTATATTCTTTATTAAATCTAATTCCAGATGCGTATTTATGTCCTCCACCATTAAATTTTTTAGCTATTATAGAGACATCTAAATATTCTTTTGATCTTAGACTTACTTTATATTTATTTGGTTCTTCTTCTATGAACATTAAACTTACTTCTATATCTTTTATTTTTCTACCTAAATTAACAAAGTCTTTTGGAGTACCGTATGGATGTTTTGTTATATCTTCATGACTTAAAAATGATACTGCTATTTTGTTATTTATTATCTCTAAATTTTCTATAGTCTTTTTTTCTAACATTAGATAATTTGTATCATATTCTGGTGTGATAAAGCTATTATACATCTCACTATGATTTAGGTTATAATTTAATAACTTTGCTGCTAAACTTAATGTTTTGCTATTTGTATTATTGTAAGCAAATCCGCCTGTATCTGTTAATAGTCCTAAATATAAATATTTAGCTATTTTTGAGTTTATTTCTATATCATTTTCTTTTGTTAGCTGATATATAATTGTGGTTGCAGATGGCGCATTAGAATCTACATAATGAATAATTTCTTTTGGGAGATTTACCTTATGGTGATCTAGTATAATTAAATTAGTTGCGCTTTCATATAAATATTCTAAGTCTCCTAGTCTATCTTTAGAGTTTACATCTACTAGTATTGTTAAATCATAGTTTTTGTTAGTAGTTGTTAATAGTCTTTTTGTTTCAGATAATTCTTCCATAAACTCTAGTTTGTTAGTAACTATAGCATCTACTGGTATATCTAATTTTTCTATTATTAATTTTAACGCTATCATACTTCCTATAGCATCTCCATCGGGATTCATATGAGTTAAAATTAAGATGTTTTTAGATGTTTTTATTTTATTATATATTATTTTTAAATCAGTATTATTCATTTTTACCTTTCTTAAAATTAAAAATCATTATTGATCAATGATTTTTAATTTGTTTTCATTTAAATATTTAATGAATTCTTCTTTAAAGTTTTGTAACTCTTCACTTGTTAGTGTTTTTTCATGAGAACCTACGATATATCTAATTGTAACTTTTTTTATTTCTTCTTCTAAATATATACCTAATAATATTCTGTCCATTATTATTGGACTAGTAAAATTATTTAAAATATCATCTAAAACTTTATAGTATTCTCCGCGTTTATTTATTATTGTATAATCAAGTTCTGTTATAGGATATTTACTTACTTCTTGATAATTAGGTTTTTCTAATTCTAAATTTATATACTCTTCATAATCAATATTTATACAAACGAATGAATGTTTTTTGCTAATTTTATTAGATACTGTTTTGCTAAATGAATTAATTTGTCCGATGATTTTGTTATTTATTATTATGTTTTGAGATAAATCTTGATTATAATAATCATCTGATTTCCCAAGTTCAAAAATTGGTTTTATGTTTTTTAAATCTCTAAATAAATTAACAGTTATTTCTTTAGCTTTATTATAAATTACTTTTAAACCTTCTTGTTGGTCACTTAATAAAATACTTATCACACGATTATTTTCATTTTTTTTAATAGTTGTAGCTATTTCAAAAATATCTATTTTATTATAATTTTTAATGTTTGTTTTCGCTACTTCTAGAAGACTCAAATTAAGATCATCTCTTAGAATATTATCTTCATTTTTACCTACTAATTTTATATTATCTTTTGTAATATTTAAGTCTTTTAAAAATGATGTTTTATTCCATAAATATGTATGCACTTCATTTAAGTTATATTTTGTTGATAAATATCTTTTTAAATTATATCCCTCTTCGTATGAAGGTTCATCTTTATAGAAAGATAAATCCATTTTTATAGCTTTTGGTTTAAAGTTTTCGTACCCATATATTCTACCTATTTCTTCTATTAAATCTACTGCTATTGTTACATCTTTATTAGCTCTAAATGTAGGTACTATAACTTTATAATTATCTTTGTTAACTTTCACTTTGAACTTTAATGATTCTAAAATACTTTTTACTTGCTCATCGGGCATTTTAAAATCCAAGTATTTTTCCAATAAATCTTTTTTTAAGATTATTTCTTTTTCTAAAAATTCTTTTGGATAAATATCTGTTAGATCTGTTCCAAAAGCCAGATTAGGATTTTCCTCTTTCAGAAGTTTAATATATCTCCTTGCTGCAACGCTTGTAAGATTTGGGTCCAAACTTTTTTCAAAGCGAGCTGATGCTTCTGTTCTAAGTCCGAGAGATATTGCGGTTTTTCTAACACCTGATGCTTCAAATGATGCTGATTCTAAAATAATAGAGTCTGTGTCACTAACTATTTCACTATCAAGACCACCCATAACTCCAGCTACTGCAAAATATTCTCCATCATTTTTTATCATTAAATCATTTTTTGTTAAAGTACGCTCTATATTATCTAAAGTAGTATATTTATCTAGATCTTTAGCGAATCCTACTTCTATATTTTTGACTTTTCTTGAATCAAAAGCATGCATTGGTTGACCAAGTTCTAACATTATATAATTAGTAATATCAACAATTAAATTAATACTTTTCATTCCAGCATAATATAAAAATATTTGCATCCATAAAGGTGTTTTATTATTTTTTAGATTATCAAGTTTTATACTTGTATATCTATAACAAGCTTCTGGATTCAAAATTTTTATATCTAGTTTTTTATTTATTTTTTCTGGTTCTTCTATTTCTAGTGGTATAAGTTCATGTCCTGTTATTGCAGAAATTTCTCTTGCTATTCCGTAGTGTCCCCATAAATCCGGTCTATTTGTAAGTGATTTGTTATCTATCTCTACTATAATATCTTCAATAGGTAAAATCTTTTTTAAATCTATCCCTAAAGATGTTTCATTTGGAAGCTCTATTATTCCGTCATGATCATCACTAATGCCTAGTTCTTTTCCACTACACATCATTCCATGAGAATCAATTCCTAAAAGAGGCCTTTTAGAAATTGTTATATCATCAATTACTCCGCCAACTTTAATTAGAGCTCCAACTAAACCTACTCTCACATTAGGAGCACCGCATACTATTTGGTATTCTTCTTGGCCATCTGTTACTTTTAAAACAGATAACTTTTCTGATTTTGGATGTTTATCACACTTTATTATTTTTGCTGTTACAACATTATTAAAATTATTTCCTTTAATTTCAATTCCTTCTACTTCAGCTGTTTTAATAGTGAAAGTTTCCCATATTTTAATAAAGTCTATTTTTTCACTATTTTTTATATGTTTTTTTAATATATTACAAGATATTCTCATTTTCTCTCCTATCTCACATTAAATTGCTCTAAGAATCTTAAATCTCCTGAATTTAAAGCTCTAATATCACTAATCTTATATTTCATCATAGCTAACCTTGTTAAACCTAGTCCAAAAGCAAAACCACTATATATATCAGGGTCTATCCCACTTGTTTTTAAAACATCGGGATGTATCATGCCACATGGGCACAGTTCAATCCAGCCAGTATATTTACAAGTAGTACATCCCTTTCCGCCACATATTGTGCATGAGCAATCAAGCTCAAAACCAGGCTCTACAAAAGGAAAAAAACCAGGTCTTAATCTAACTTCTACATCTTGTTTAAAGACTTCTTTTAACATACCTTTCATAACATATATTACATTACTAATAGATATATCTTTATCTATTACCATTCCTTCAACTTGATGGAAAGTATTTTCATGAGATGCATCTAAATCTTCATTACGATAAACTCTACCTGGAGCGCACATTTTAATTGGAGCTCCATACTTTTCCATAGCCCTTACTTGAACAGGACTTGTATGAGTTCTTAAAAGTAATCCATTATCAAGCCAGTATGTATCTTGCATATCCCTAGCTGGATGATTTTCTGCAACATTTAAAGCAGAGAAATTATAATAATCATTTTCCATCTCAGGACCTTCTAAAACCATAAAACCAATATTTTTTAAAACATCAGTTATTTCTTTTGCAATTATTGTAACTGGATGAAGAGATCCTTTATCATTTGAAACAGGTAAAGTCGGATCAAAAGTAACTTTCTCATCGGCATTTATAACCGCATCATAGTATTTAGTAAAAATACTATCTAACTCTATCTTTATCTTATTTAATAACGGCCCGTACTTCTTTTTATCCTCTACAATCATATCTTTGATGCTTTTTATAAGTTCGAAAAGTTCACTTTTTTTACCTAAATATTTTGATTTAATATTTAGATAATCATTTTCTGTTTTAATTGTTTTTGCTTCATTTGTAGCATTTTCTACTATTTTTTTTAATTTTTCTTTCATAATTCCTCCAATAAAAAAATCATAAACTAAAGGACGAGATTACCCGCGGTACCACCTTAATTCATGATTATCATGCACTCATTATCTTTAACGCAGAAATACGTCAAAAGCTCCTATACTTGAAATTCATTTTATATCTTAATTTATAAATATCTCAGACTATTATTTACTCTCTTTAAATAGATATAAAACTACTAAATAGTATAATCTACTATTATAGTATAATCTTTGCTGTTGTTACTTGATTTTAGCAAAAGATTGATAGTTAGTCAACAATTAAAAAATGTTGAAAAATTATTTTTTTTCAACATTTTATTTAAAATATAATTAACATTAATATTACGATAACTACAAACATTGCTATTAAGAATTTCCAGATATATTTAAACCATTCTTTATAGCTAACTCCAAAGTAAGATAAACCTACTAGTAGAATTGCTGAAGCTGGTGTAAAGAACGCTGCTAATCCATAAGTAGCTTGTAGCATTATTGGTAATTGTTTCGCAAAATCAGCGTATGATTGAACAAAATATTCTCCTATTAGTAAAATAGTATATTGATACTCTACTGTTACTAATGATGAGACAACTCCAGCAATAGTACCTAATATTACATTAAATTTACTTGTAATACTCATTACCCAATCAACAATCGTTGGTAGCACTGGATAAATGTATGAGAATAATAACATTGTATAAACAATCAGTAATATAATTACTAATTTACCAACTTTTTTGAATCCTTCACCAAAAGCAGTGAAATAGTCGTTCCAATTAATTTTATAAGCACATTTTAAAATTAAAGATGCTAATAACATTAATATTTGTACTCCAAATAGATCCCATTCTCCAAAAGCACCAAATGATTCTACTGAGCCTAGAATATAATTAAATATTTCAGCTCCAAAGATTGTCAGTTCATTAACCCAAGTAGTTATATCATTAAATATTTCTACTCCAAATGCTGATGACCATGGTAAGTATGCAAAAATTGTAATTAACGTAAAAATACTAAATACTACAGTTACAGGCCAAGTTTTAGTTTTTTTAGTAACTTCTTCTGAAATAAATAAATCTTCTACAGTTTCAGATTTCTTATTTTTTAAAGTTTTTTTAACTTGTAATACAGTGAAGATGCTAAATATAATAAATGCAGATGCAAATATCACTAATTTAACCCATAGATAAGAGTTTAATTCTGATCCTAAGAACCTAATATTGAAGTCTCCTATTTTAGTACTATAAATAGATCCTAAAATACCTACTAATACAGCTCCAAATGTAGTAACTAATCCAGTCATTTTATCTAATTTCATTTTAGATAAAATAGATACAATAAATGGAATAAATACTATTACAACAAAGTAATCTGTTGATACAGCAGTAAATGCTGCTATTAGAAATGATGTTAATAAAACAAATAATATTTCTTTCTTCTTAAATGTTTTTGCTATTGAAGTTGTAATTTTTTGATATCCACTTGTTTTTCCTAGTACTTGATAAAATCCACCTAAAATAAACAAGAAAGTAACTAATACTACAAAGTAATGCATTCCTAATAATCCGTAGGTAAAGAAATCGAAGATTCCTATTCTTTTAATTTCTCCAATTACTAATTCTCCTTGGTTCCAATATCCTTGTGGGATAACCCAAGTTAATAATGCTGTTAATAAAACCATAATTCCTGCTATTTTTACAAGATTATGCTTTTCCCAAAACTTTTTCATTGTTTTCCCTCCTCCTAATGATAATTATATCATATATTTATTTTTTCAATTAGTCTTTTTCTTATTTTTAAATAAAAATAAGAAAAAAGTACTATTTTAGTACTTATTTTTCATTGTAGGGAATAAAATTACTTCTCTTATAGTATCAGAATTAGTGAACAACATTACCATTCGATCAATTCCAATACCCATTCCTCCTGCTGGAGGCATTCCATATTCTAATGCCTCGACATAATCCATGTCCATTTCATTAGCTTCTTCATTCCCTAATTCTCTTTCTTTTGTTTGATTTAAGAATCTTTCATATTGATCTATTGGATCGTTTAGTTCAGTAAAAGCATTAGCGAATTCTGAACCACCAATAAATAATTCAAATCTTTCAGTCCATCTAGGATCTTTTGATTTTGTAGCAAGGGGACTTATTTCGATGGGATGTCCGTATACAAAAGTAGGTTCTTTTATTGCTTCTTCCCCATATCTTTCAAAGAATGCTTCAACTATATGTCCGTAAGCAAAATGTTCTTCTACCTCTATATTATGTTCTTCAGCTAATTTTTTTGCTTCTTCATAGCTAATGTTATCAAAAAAATTAATTCCTGTTTTTTCTTTAATTAAATCTACCATATGTACTCTTCTAAATTTAGGCTCAAGATTTATTTCTACTTCTTTCCATTTATATTTATATGTTCCAAAGATATCTTTTGCTATACTTCTAAATAAATCTTCTGCTAAATTCATCATATCTTCCATATCAGCATATGCTTTATATAATTCTATTGTAGTAAATTCCGGATTATGAGATCGATCCATTCCTTCATTTCTAAATATTCTGCCTATTTCATAAACAGCATCCATTCCACCTACTATTAGTCTTTTTAGTGGTAGTTCTGTAGCTATTCTTAAATACATATCTATATCTAGTGTATTATGATGGGTAATGAATGGTCTTGCAGAAGCACCACCTAAAATAGTTCCTAGTACTGGTGTTTCGACTTCAACATATCCTATATTATCTAAATGTTCTTGAATTTTTCTAATAATTTTTGGTCTAGCAAATGCAATGTTCCTAGCTTCTTCATTTACTATTAAATCAACGTAACGTCTTCTAAATCTTTCTTCAGTATCTGTTAAACCATGAAATTTTTCCGGTAATGGTCTTAATGCTTTTACTAAATGAATATATTTATTAGCGTGAATTGATAATTCACCAGTATTTGTTCTAAATACATATCCTTCTATACCTATAATATCTCCTAGGTCAGCTTCTTTATATAGTTCATAGTTTTCTTCTCCAACAGAATTTATATTAATATAAATTTGAATTTTTCCGAATTTATCTAGAACATGCATAAAACCTGCTTTACCACTTCTTCTTTTAGCTACAATTCTACCAGCTATTATAACCTCCGGTTTTTTTTCTTCTAATTGTTCTTTAGTAAATGAAGTATACTCATCAGCTATTTGTTTTGAGTCACTGTTAATGTCGAATTTACCACCAAAAGGATTGATGCCTTTTTTCCGTAATGCATCCATCTTTTCTCTTCTAACCAGTTCTTGATCTGTTAGCTCACGCATAAATATTCCTTCTTTCTTAGTGGTAGTATATCTAGTATTTATCAAAAAATCAATATATCTGTCTTATAGATAAAATTTTTACTTCATATTTATCATAAAATAATTGCCATTTCATATTTTTAATTAGGTGAAAATTATGAATGGCGTTTTTTTTAAGAATCCAAACCTTTATGAAGAAAACCAAAACTTAAAGATGACTGAGCTTAACATTTTAAAAGATAATATTGGAAGAAAGTTAAAAGTTTTTATTTATTTTAATGATGATGAAAAATTTATAAGCGGCATTTTAGAAAATTATCAAAATTATTTGCTTATTATAAGTGATCCTAATAATGGTAACTGGTATTTAATTCCTCAACAGAATCTATCTTATATTGAGTTTGAAGAAAAAATAAATTTTTAAGTTAAAAAATAATTTAAAACTCTTCTTTCGTTTTGTAAAGTAGTTATCTCTCCATGTCCAGGATAAATAATTAAATTATCTGAATAGTTTAAAATATTATTAATACTATTTTTCATTTGATTCATATCTCCTGTTGGTAAATCTGTTCTTCCTATTGTTCCTTTAAATATAAAATCACCACTAAATAGCTTTTCTTCAATTAAAAAACTAATTGAGTCAAAACTATGTCCTGGATTTTTAATAATTTCAAAGTTAAAATCTTTTATTTTTAGCTTATTAGAAACAATATTTTTATAACTGTAAACTGGTGAATTATAATACTCTTTTAAACTAGTAAGGGCTCCTATATGATCAAAGTGACTATGGGTTATCAATATTCCTAACAAATCGCCTTCGATCTCTTTTTGAATAATTTGAAAATCATCTCCTGGATCTATTACTATTGATTGATTATTTTTTATTAATATATAACAGTTAGTCTCTAGAGGACCTACTTTTAAAGTTTTTATTTTCATTAGACAGTCTCCTTTTTAAAACTTATTTAAAATTATACCATATTAAGTTAAGGTATGTTATAATTAAAATGGTGAAAATATGGATAATTTAGTAACTATTTTTTTAACTATTATTGTTTTTTTAAGTGTCATATCTTTAATATATGTATTATTATACAATAACCTGCAAGCACATAAAATTAAAATAAATGAATCAGAAGCTATTATAGATGATTTATTAAGAAAAAAGTTTGATTTGTTATTAAAAATAAAAAATATTGTTGTTGATAATACTGAAGTAGAGGAAAAAAACTTTGAACAATTTGCAAATTTAACAGAGATTAATATTTCTAGTTTCGATTTCGAAAGAAAACTTACTGAATTTAATAGTTTAATTAATCAAATTAAATTAGATTACTCTGTACTAGAAAATCATGAAACTTTTGATATTGATTACGAAGATATATATAAATTAAATGAAAGATTAGAAGCCACTAAAGTTTTTTATAATCGTTATACATCTATTTTAAATAAACTGATTAAAAAGTTCCCTTCAAATATTATTGCTAAAATTCATCATATTGATGTTCAAACATTTTTTGACGGTAAAGATATGTTTGATGATGATCTTGAAGATTTTAAAATATAAAAACTCTGATTTTCAGAGTTTTTATATTTTGTTATAAGTTAATTGTTTTTTCATTATTTCTTTTTTTATTGGTTTTAATAATAATTCAGTTTCTTCTATATCAAAGATCAAATCTACTTCTTTAGAGTTTGTATTAATAAGATAGTCTATTACTCCATTTAGAATATATTTTTCAATAGTTCTTTTTATTTCTCTAGCTCCGTATGTTGAATAATCCATGCCGTTTATTAAGTATAAATAAGCTTCATTTGTTAGAGTTATATTTAGTTTGATATCTTTTTCTTCTAAAAATGCCATTTCCATTTCTCTTAATTGAAGGTTTAAAATATCATAGACTGATTCATAAGTTAAAGAATTAAATATGACTGTTTCATTTATACGATTAATAAATTCAGGTCTAAAATGTTTTTTGAGTGATTTTAAATATACTTTGTTTTCTGGTTCTGAATCTTTAGAAAAGCCAATAACATTTTTTGCTTTTTCTTCAGCACCAATGTTGCTTGTTATAAAAAACACATTATTTGATAAATCAACAGTTTTTTGATGACTACTTTTTGCTTTTCCTTCGTCAAACATGTGCAAAAATAAATCAACAACAGATGGATGTGCTTTTTCTATTTCATCAATTAGAATAAAAGAATCTGGATTTTTACTAATTATTTCCAATACATTTAAGTTATTATCATATCCTACGTATCCAGGAGGTGATCCTAATATTTTACTCGCCATATGAGCTTCTTTATATTCTCCCATATCAATTCTAATTAACTGCTGATTAGTTCTTAATAATTGACTTAGAGCTTTAACTGTTTCTGTTTTACCTACTCCGGTTGGACCTAATAGCATGTATACTGCTTTTGCTCCTGCTTTTTTCTTAATTCCGTATTCTGTTGTTTTTAATCTATTAGCAATTTGATTAAGCGCAGCATCTTGACCTTTTATTATTGAAGATAAATCTTTTTCTAAATCTTTATAAAATAAAGGTTTTGGTGAATCTTTTTCTTTCGTTTCTTTTTTAACTGATTCATCATATCTTCGCAGCTAAACATGATATGAAACAAGTATATATTTCAGATTTAGTAGAATATAGATTATCTCATGAAAAATTGGTTGAAGAAATTTCAAGTGTAAATAAGAAATTCTTTTCTTCTGACG
>JAQUDY010000012.1 GCA_028685445.1 Bacilli bacterium | reverse complement strand
GATAATTTTTCTGGAAAAGAATTAATAAATATTACTATTCAAGATTTCAGTAAGATAATGGAAATTATGGGAGAGCAAAATATAGCTGAACTTACTGAAAAGTTTTCGGAATCAATTGAAATTATAAAATTATATAAATCTGTGATTAAAAATACACAAGAAATCGAAGAAACACCGCAGTATGATGATTGTTTAGTGTGGCTTAACAAAATAGCAGAAGTTATTTTTAAACATATAAATACTTTTGAAAAAGAGCAAATAGAACATATAAAGATTTTAGAGAATTCAGCTAATTCATTAAGAGAAGTAGCTGATCTATTTAAAGCTGGAAAATTAATAAAGCCAATATATAATATGGCTGAATTTCATGATTTATTAAATAAAAGTGGTTTTGATTTATCTACAAAAGTTGCTATTAAAAAAGCAATCGGCCAAAATAATTATAATTTAATAATAGAAAAGCCTAAAAAAGTTTCTAAAATTGATTCTAAAATTAAAAAATACAAAACATTATTTGAAGAAAAATTCTTAGTACACAAAAATGTAATTAAAATTATTAATGATTCTATAGCAGAACAAAACATAACGTTATCAATTGAAAAGATAACTGAACAACAAGAAACTCTTTTAAAACTAAATACGGGTTTATCATCTAGTGAAATATTAAATTCGATACTCTGTATCTTGCTAGAAAGAGTTCTTGAATCGTATGAAGAACATTTAAGTAGCGATATTAAAGATGAAATTTTTAATCATGCAGACTTTTTATTAAAACATTTTGATGAAAACATGCCTAAAGAAGAAATAGAAAATAAGAATAATAAAGATACTATAGTCATTGAAGCAGAAAATTTAATAGAGCAAGCGGCTGAAATCATAGATAGAGAAAAACATATTATTAGAAATAATGAAGACATAAAAATAGAAAACTATTATAACTTAGCGGCTAATAATGATATAGAAGGCAATGAGTTAACTTTGTCTATAATTATTAACAGTATTGCTCAGTGTAAAGATTTATTAACTAATATATTAAAAGAATATATTGAAGAACCAACTCTATTTATAAAACAATGCAAAGAGCAAATTTTAAATCTTAATGATTATATCGAAACATATCATATTGTTAAAAAACGTTTAGAACTTTTAAATAATTCTAAAAAAATATAAAAAAAGGAGGAATGTACTATGTTAAAAGGTAAAGAAATAATTTTAGAAATCATAAATAACCGACTTTTGGCAGAACAAACCGAATCAGATATACAACAATTATCGTTTGACAATACAGAATTAAACGCCTTTTTAGCAAGTTATAATAACCCTCCAGAAGACATTATAAATTTAACTGAGAATATGTTTAGTAACATTATGAAAAACTCTGAACTTGAAGATCATAAGTATATGGCTACAATAAAATACATCCAAGGACTAGCAATTTTAAACAAAGAAAAAGCAGAAAAAATACTTTTAAGTGAAAATCAATTAGAAAGTTTAGACAAGCTTAGAGAAGTAATTAAAAAGTTAATAGATAAAAATGAATATTTAATAAAACACTTTAAAGAAAGAGATGATAAGCAAATTGATGATTATCGTCATGTATTAAAAATTATTCAAGAAGAAAATATATTTTCAGCAAGTGATTATGATTTAGTAGAAAAAATTATTAGGCAAGAAAACTCTTCAGAAGCTGAAAATCTTTTAGATAAAATTTTTTCGTTTATGAATGAGTTTAATTCTCGAGAATTTAAAAAGAAAAAAGATAAGAAGAACTCACCTAAAGAAGAAGACTTAGAACCAAAACCAACAATATTAACTGAAAATGTAAAGAAAAGTGAGTCAGATTTTTTAATAAACGCTCCTCAAACAAAAGTTATAGAAAAGAATAAAGAAGTTAACAGAACAGAAAAAATAAAAGGAATAATATCTTTTTTAAGTCTTGATTATGAAAATTTAAGCATTAATTTAAAATTGAAATTAATCTCTTTAAAAAATATAAATGAATTAGAAGAATTATCTTACTATATAAAAGAGAAAAGACCTGGAATATTACATAGTTTTAAAAAAGAAAACATTTATGGTTTAGTGTACTTATTAACTAATTCATCTATAAATTTAATTGAAGAAGTGACCGAACTTTTAAAAACAAAGTGTCAAATTGATATTACAAGTCAAGATTTCAAAAGAATCATTAATACTTTAACTATTATTTTTTCAAAAGAAGGCTCTCAAAATTTTAAAATGAATTTAGATATTTTTTCAAAATATGACATATCTTTTCAAACTTTAATTAGGGACAATATTTCTCTTTTGACAACAGATTCTAAAAAATTAAGTTCATTAATTGAAAGTCTAAAGAGTAAAGAAGCGAATATAAAGGATATCTTTAATAAAGTTCCTATTTTGTTAAATAAAGTAGATAATAATAAAATAAATACTGTTGATAGCAATTTATCTATCTTAAAAACATATGGCTTTGATTTATCATCGTTATTCACAGATGATAGTATAGTAATGTCTATTCTTTATAGCAGAGATTTAAGTGCGAAATTAGATCAATTTATTGAAGTTGGATTAAATGAGTTTATTCATTCTGATTTTAAAAAAGCTGGTTCAAATTTTCGAACTTTAATTATAAAAAGAATATATTATGCTTATAAAAACAATTATGAAGTTTGGTTTAATCCAAAAAATAATCACTTAGATAAAGACTTGAATATAGAAGGCGGTGATTTTGACATCTATCAAAGAACAAACTGTATTAATGATGATAAAATAGAAGAAATTAAACTCTTATATCCAATTATTAATTTAATAGACGATGGCTATAGAGCAGCGATTTATACTGATGCTCCGATGGGCCTTTTAAAAAGAAAAACAGAGTTTGTTTTTGGAACTCAAATAATCTCTAGACCAAAAGTCTTTAAGATATTTAAAATATTAATGGAATTGAAAGTAGATGTGAAAAAAGCTTTATTATATGCAATTATATACAATTCTGTCTTGGAACCGCATGAATATGATTTTATAAAAGAAGCTGTTTCTAGAATCGGGGTAGATGATAATTATGATAGATTATTTAAAACAATTTAATATAACTAACGATGATATAAAGACTCTTAAAACTCATCTAACAAAAGAAGTTGTTAAAAACTTAGAAATAGCTCAAGTAAATGTTATAGAAGTATTAAATTTTTTAAAAGAATTTGGTGTAAATAACTTGTTAAATGTAATTAAGTACCGACCAGATATTTGTTTAAAAGAAAAGAGAGACTTAGAAAGAGATTTAACTCTTTTTGATAAAGATCTATTAATATTTATATTTAACAATTCAATAGATGATTTGATAAATTTTAAAATATAACCTAGTATATCTAGGTTTTTTCTGCATATAATAAAATTAGCACATTAACTTGACAAGTGCTAATTGTGTGTTATAATGATATTAGAAAGGAAGTGGATTTTATGAATTTAATCCCAAAAAGTTTTTTCTTTGATGATGATTTCGAAAATTTCTTTCTTACTACAAAAGGAAGAAATGAAATGAGGTGTGATATTTATGAAAAAGATGATATTTATCACATAGAAATAGATGTTCCTGGCTTTGATAAAGAAAACATAAATATAGAAATAAAAGATGGTTATTTAACTGTTAAAGCTGAAAGAAGAACAGAAGAAAAAGAAGAAAGCAAAAACTATATCAGAAGAGAAAGAAGTTATGGTGAATACTCAAGAACATTTAATTTAGGAGATGCCGACGAAGAAAAAATAGATGCAAAATTCGAAGGCGGGACACTATTGATTACGGTTCCTAAAAAAGATGAATCATTAACAAAGAAAACAATAGAAATAAAATAAGTGAAAATCACTTATTTTTTTTATTGAAAAGATATGGTATATTATAAAAAAGAAAGAGGAAAATATGGATAATAAAAAATTAGCGGAATTAATGTTTCCAAATATAGATAAAGATATAGAATATTATGAACAAAAATATCCGAATCGAAATTTACCTAAAGGCGCAATAGTTACTAGATTTGCACCTTCACCTACAGGTTTTGTACATATGGGAAGTTTAAGAACTGCATTTATAGCGCGAAAAATCGCAACAGATACTGGGGGTGTTTTTTATTTAAGAATTGAAGATACAGATGAGAAAAGAAGTGTTGAAAATGGAATCCAAGGTATAGTAGAAGACTTAGAAAATTTTAATTTTATTATAGACGAAGGAAGAATAAGCGAAACAAAAGATCTTGGTATTTATGGACCATATTTGCAAAGTGAAAGAGCTTCTATTTACAAAACATTTGCTAAACATTTAGTAGAAAAAGGTTTTGCATATCCATGTTTTGCTACTGAAGAAGAACTATCAAAAATCAGACAATTCCAAGAGAGTAAAAAAGAAAGAATTGGATATTATGGGCTTTATGCTAAGAGTAGAAATTTTGAAATAAAAGAAATAGAATCAAAAATATTATCTGGCGAAAAATTTGTAACAAGATTAAAATCACCTGGAAATTTTAGTAATAAAGTTATCTGTGCGGATTTAGTAAAAGGAAAAATTGAATTTCCAGAAAACGACCTTGACATAGTGCTACTAAAATCAGATGGAATTCCAACTTATCATTTTGCTCATCTAGTAGATGATTATTTAATGCGAACCACACATATTTTAAGAGGTGATGAATGGCTAAGTTCATACCCAGTTCATGAACAATTATTTAAAATTTTTGGTTATGAACTACCTAAATATTGTCACGTTGCCCCTGTTAATAAAAAAGATGGGGACTCAGTTAGAAAATTATCAAAACGCCATGATCCAGAAGCGGCGTTAAGTTATTATCATGAAAAAGGAATACCTATAAATGCGGTATATTTATATCTTATGACGACAGCTAATTCAAATTTTGAAGAATGGTTAGAACAAAATCCTAAATCAAATTTAAATGATTACAAGTTTGAATTTAAAAAAATGTCTGCAAGTGGTTCATTATTTGATTTAGATAAACTAATTAATATATCAAAAAATTACATATCAAAATTATCAGCAAAAGAGGTATATGACGAAGTAATAAATTGGACTAAAATTTATGATAAGGAATTTTATGACATTTTAATAAATAATAAGGCATTATCGATTGATATATTTAATATAGAAAGAGAGCAAAAAAAACCAAGGAAAGATTTTGCTTCATGGTCAGAAATAAAAGAAAATGTTTTTTATATGTTTGATGATTATTTTGATTATAAAAAAGTGGACTTTAGCTTAGTTAATAATCCAGAAAAATACAAAGAACTAATTAACTTGTATATTGATAAATACTATAATGAAAGTGATGATAAGAACACTTGGTTTAGAAAAATAAAAGAATTGTCTACTGAATTAGGATATGCCCCTGAGATGAATTTATATAAAGAAAATCCTACTAAATATAAAGGCAATGTTGCTGATGTTAGTAATATATTAAGAGTAGCATTAACAACCAAAACCACAACTCCTGATCTTTACGAGATAATGAGACTTTTAGGAAAAGAAAAAATAGCTAAAAGATTTAATGATTTATCTAAATAATTATAAAATATAATAAAAATGAAAAACTTCAAAAATGCTGACAAAAAAAGGATTTTTATTAGAGATTTAGTTGACTTTTATGCTTCTATCCCATATAATTTAATCTGGTACATTTATTTGTTGGTTTTTTTATTTAATGTGGGAAGTTAAATAAATAAATTAAACAATGAGAGGAATAATTATGAAAACATTTATGCAAACAAAAGAAACAATAAAGCGTGATTGGTTTGTAATTGATGCTGAAGGTTTACCTTTAGGAAGAGTAGCTACTAAAGTGGCTCATATTCTAAGAGGAAAACATAAAGCTACATTTACACCCCATGTAGATTGTGGAGATTTTGTTATCGTTATTAATGCTGAAAAAGTAAATTTAACGGGTAACAAATTACAAAACAAAATGTATTACAATCATTCTGGACATCCAGGAGGATTAAGGAAACGTAATGCAGAAACTATGATAGAAAGTTATCCAGTTGAAATGGTTGAAAGAGCAATAAAAGGCATGTTGCCAAAAGGTAGATTAGGCAGAAAAACATTTACAAAATTATTTGTATATGCTGGTCCTGATCATAAGCATGAAGCTCAGCAACCAACAAAGATAACACTTTAATAGGGAGAGTTAAAATATGAAAAAAGAAATAACTGCTACAGGCAGAAGAAAACGTTCAATTGCTAAAGTAAAAATGATTCCTGGAAAAGGAAAAATAATTGTTAATGGACAAGATGTCAATGATTATATGCCATTTGCTACTTTAGTTATGGATTTAAAACAACCTTTAGAACTAACTAATAATGAAAAAGCCTTTGATTTTGACATAACAGTCCTAGGTGGTGGATTTAATGGTCAAGCTGGAGCAATTAGATTAGGAATAACTAGATGCTTATTAGAATATGATGCATCTTCTGATCAAACAAGAGATGACTCATATAGAAAAATATTAAAAGCTGCAGGAATGATAACGCGTGATCCAAGAGTAAAGGAACGTAAAAAATACGGACTTAAAAAAGCTCGTAGAGCACCACAATTCAGTAAACGTTAAAATTTTAAAACACGTATTAACGTGTTTTTTTTATAATAGAACACTTAAATAAGTTGAAAATTAAAATAAATGATTATATACTATAAAAAATGACTGGTGATTTGATGAAAAAAGTAGAACAAACAATAAAAAACTTAAATATTATTGATGAGTATGTTGTTTTAGCATGCTCATATGGCCCAGATTCTATGTTATTATTAGATTTGTTAAAAAAAGAAGGATTTAATATAGTAGTAGCTCATGTAAATCATAAGTTAAGAAAAGAATCTGAGACTGAAGAAGAAGAATTAAAACTATATTGTAAAAAAAATAATTTAGTCTTTGAAACAATGTCTATCGTTAATTATCCTAAAGGAAATGTAGAAAATAATGCTAGAATAATAAGATATAATTTTTTTGAAAAGCTATTAAAAAAATATGATAGTAAATATCTATTTACAGCTCATCATGGCGATGATTTAGTTGAAACAGTTTTGATGAGATTAGTTAGAGGATCATCTTTCAAAGGTTATGGTGGTTTTTCGATGGTTACTACTAATAATAATTATCAGATAATTAGACCTTTAATTTATATAAATAAAGAAAAGATTTTATCTTATGTTAAAAAAAATAATATTCCGCATGCGATTGATCATACTAATAAAGAAAATATATATACTAGAAATAGAATAAGAAATAATATTTTACCTGAATTAAAAAAAGAAAATAAAAATACTCATCAGAAATTTTTGAAGTTTAGTGAATTAATTAATTCTTATGAGGATTATTTCTTCAAAGAAACAAATAGTCTATATAATAGGTTGTATAAGAATAACAAAATAGATTTAAATGAATTTTACTTAATAGATGATATATTTAAAAAAAGATTATTAAACAAAATATTGTTTGATTTTTATAAAAATGATATAGATATAATTACCGACAAGCATACTGAGTTAATACTAAAATTAACAAATAGTGAAAAGACTAATTCTTTTATTACATTACCTAAAAAATTAAGAGTTATTAAATTTTATAATATGTTGGAGTTCAGTCGTCATAATGAGTCCAGTATTTCTTATTGTCATCAATTAAAAAAAGAAATAAGTTTAGAATTAGGAAAAATAAAAATAGTTTCAAATTCTAACTTGGATAAAAGTAATTATTTAATTAGATTAAATAGTAAAGAAATAAAGTTACCTATTTTTATAAGAACTAGAAAAAATGGGGATAAAATTCAAGTTAAAAATTTAAAAGGAACTAAAAAAGTAAATGATATTTTTATTGACAATAAAGTATCAACCAAAGAACGGGATATTTACCCAATAATAACTGATTCTACAGATCAAATCCTATGGATACCAGGATTAAAAAAAAGCAAATTTGATAAACAAAAAGAAGAAAGCTATGATATAATAATAAAGTACGAAAAAAAGGAGAAGAATGAAGATGAAAAATAAAAAATATCAAAAACAAACAATACCATATTTATTGCTTTTAGTAGTAATGATTGGTGTTCTTGTTTTTTATAATTTATCACAATATAAAGTTAATACTTTTACATATGATGAATTTATAATAGAGTTATCGAAGCAATCTATTAAAAATATTGAGATAACTCCTAAAAACAGTGCGGGGATTTATTTGATTTCAGGACAATTAAAAGATTATTCAGAAACAGAAAGCTTTTAAGTAAATGTTCCTATGTCAGAAACAGTTTTAGAAAAAATATTAGTTTCAGTAGAAGAAGATGAAATAGAAGTTATTACTAAAACAAATCCAGAAAATAATGGGGCATTAGTAGTGATTTTAAATATTGTTCCTTATTTAATTTTAATAGGTGCGACGATTTGGTTGTTTTCTAAATTAAGTGGAAGTAACAAAAATAGTATGGATTTTGGTCGAAGTAAAGCCAAACTAAGTGAAGATGGTGGAAAAGTTAAATTTACTGATGTTGCTGGTTTAATAGAAGAAAAACAAGAAGTTTCAGAACTTATCGACTTCTTAAAAAGCCCTAAAAAATTTCAAAAATTAGGAGCAAGAATTCCAAAGGGAGTGCTATTAGTTGGTCCTCCAGGAACAGGAAAAACCCTTTTAGCAAAAGCAGTTGCAGGTGAGGCTAACGTACCGTTTTATTACATAAGTGGTTCAGACTTTGTTGAATTATTTGTTGGTGTAGGTGCATCACGAGTTAGAGATATGTTTAAACAAGCCAAACAAAGTGCACCTTGCTTAATATTTATTGATGAAATAGATGCTGTTGGTCGCCAAAGAGGAACAGGCTTAGGCGGAGGACATGACGAAAGAGAACAAACATTAAATCAACTTTTAACTGAAATGGATGGCTTCGGAGCTAATGAAGGTATAATAATAATAGCTGCAACAAATAGACCAGATGTTTTAGATCCTGCACTTTTAAGACCTGGAAGATTTGATCGTCAAGTAACTGTTAGTTTACCTGATCAAGTAGAAAGAAAAGCAATACTAGGCGTTCATGCTAGAGATAAAATCTTTGATAAATCGGTAAACTTAGAAAATTTATCAAAAAGAACTCCAGGATTTAGTGGAGCAGATTTAGAAAATTTACTTAATGAAGCAGCTCTTTTAGCGGTTAGAAGAAATAAAGATGCAATTTCCATGAGTGAAGTAGATGAAGCAACAGATAGAGTATTAATGGGACCTGCTAAAGAAAGTCGTAAAATCACTGATAAAGAAAAAAGATTAATTGCTATCCATGAATCAGGTCATGCTGTAATTGGACTTAAATTAAAAGAAGCAAATGAAGTTCATAAAATAACAATTATACCTAGAGGTATGGCTGGTGGATATACCATGATGATACCAAAAGAAGAAAAAATAGCCATTATGACAAAAAATGAATTATTAGCAACAATAACAGGTTTATTATCTGGTAGAGTTGCTGAAGAGTTGTTTATTGGAGAAATTACCACTGGAGCATCTGATGACTTTAGAAGAGCGACAAAAATAGCCAGATCAATGGTAACAGAATACGGAATGAGTGATTTAGGACCAGTTCAATTAGAACACAAAAGCGAAGGCGTCTTTTTAGGAAGAGATTATAATAAAAGTCAAAATTTCTCAGATGCAGTAGCTTTAGAAATAGATCAAGAAGTAAGAAAAATAATTGATGAATGTTATAAAAAATCAACTAAGATATTAAAAGATAATAAAAAATTAGTACATTTATTAACTGATACTTTAGTTGAAAAAGAAACTTTAACTAGAGAAGAAATTGTAGAACTAGTAGAAACTGGTAAGCTATCTGGAGATAATAATCCTGAGAACTTAAAAGCACAAGCAAAAAAAATAGGCATAAAAGGTTATACTAAAATGAGTGAAGCTGATTTAATAAAAGCAATAGAAGATTCTAAAGGAAAGTAGAATCTTTTTTTATTGACTAGTATAAAACTATCTTGTAAAATTTATATGTAAGGGTGTTAAAATTGACCAGATTCATAGGTACAATTGCGATGGGGATCAGGACTCCAATTGTTAAAGAGAAAGATAATATAAAAAGAATTATTATTGATTCACTCATTAAAGTAAGCATTAATCATAATTTTGAATTTAAAGATAATGATATAGTGGCGATAACAGAAGGAATTGTAGCAAAAAGTGAAGGAAATGTTGTTTCGTTAGATGAAATATGTCTAGATTTAAAAAGCAAATTCCCTAATAAAAAAGTTGGCTTAGTTTTTCCTATATTAAGTAGAAATAGATTTTCTCTTATCTTAAAAGCTATAGCGCGCAAGCAAGCTACAAACATTAAACTAAAAGCAGAAGATGAAAACTGTAAGATAAACTTTGTCTTTTCTAATAATGCTCTTGATATATTAAAATATAAAACATCTGTTATCAATTGTGACATTCACACTAGATATGAAACAAAAAACATATTAAAAACAGCTGGTGCAAACGGGATAGGATTATTTGAAATTTTAAATAAACCAGTAAATAATTCTGGTTATAATAGTAAAATTTAGGATTATTAATAAATTCTTAAAATATCTAGATTTAATATATTTTTAATATTTTTCAACTTAGTAAAAAAAGGCTTCCTTATTTTTAGTTTTCTCTTAGACTTTTATATGTATCTATGATAAAATATTTTATGTAGAGAAGTAAGAAGGCAGTGATAAAAAAATGACAAAAGTAATATCTTTAGTAAATCAAAAAGGTGGAGTTGGGAAAACTACTACAAGCATAAATTTAGCTGCTTCTTTAGGAAAACTAGGAAAGAAAACTATTTTAATTGACTTAGATCCACAGGGAAATACTACAACTGGATTAGGAGTAAACAAAGGAGATATAGCTTATAGTGTTTACGATATTTTAAATGGAAGTATTGAACCTAAAAAAACAATCATCAAAACGAGATTTACGAATTTATCAATTATTCCAGCTACTATAAATTTAGCTGGTTTAGATATTGAACTGGTTGAAAAAGGTTATCAAAATGTGACTTTTAAAAAAAATGAGCAACTTCGTAATGCACTTTTAAAAATTAAAGATAATTATGAATATATAATCATAGACTGCCCACCATCATTAGGGCTTATTACAACAAATGCATTAGTAGCTAGTGATTCTGTAATAATACCAGTTCAATGTGAGTTTTTTGCACTAGAAGGAATAACTCAACTTTTAAATACAATTATTATGACGCAAACAAGATTAAATCCACATTTAAAAATTGAAGGTGTTTTGTTAACTCTTTTAGATTCAAGAACAAACTTGGGTTTAGAAGTGGTAGAAGAAGTAAGAAAGTTTTTTAAAGATAAAGTCTTTAACACTATAATTCCAAGATTAATTAGATTAGTTGAAGCACCATCACACGGTGAACCAATTAATGAATACGATCCTACTTCTAGAGCAGCAGAGGCTTATCTTAACCTAGCTAAGGAGGTTATAGAAAGAAATGGAAAATAAACGAAAAGCATTAGGGAAAGGTTTAGAACAATTATTTAACAGTGAACCAATGGATTTTTCAACAATGGAAAAAGACATAGTTCAGCATGCTAAAGATTCGGATATTGTTTTAATACCGGTTGATGAGATAAGAAGTAATCCATATCAGCCACGAGAATATTTTGACAAACAAGCTCTTGAAGAATTAGCTGATTCCATAAAAATCCACGGTGTAATCGAACCAATAATCGTTAAAAAAAGTATTAAAGGATATGAACTTGTTGCAGGAGAAAGACGTACAAAAGCATCAAAACTTGCTGGTATAGCAACAGTTCCAGCGATAGTCAAAGATTTTTCTGATCAAGAAATGATGGATATTGCACTTCTTGAAAATATCCAAAGAGAAGATTTAACCCCAATTGAAATAGCTGAAGGTTTTAAAAGATATATCGAAAGAACTGGATATACTCAAGAAGAAATAGCTGAAAAATTTGGCAAAAGTAGAAGCTATATTACAAATTTATTAGGATTATTAACTTTACCTAAAAGTGTTAGAAATTTAATAAATCAAGGGAAATTATCTACTAGTCATGCAAGAGTATTATCAAAATTACAAGATCAAAAATTAATTTTAACATTAAGTGATAAAATTATTGCAGAAGAAATGTCTGTTAGAGAATTAGAAAGATTTGCATCTAGTGAAAATATTGATAAGAAAAAGCCTATAGTTAGAGCAAATGTTAAGTCAGCTAAACAAGCAGCATTAGAAAATCTTTTAAGAGATTTAATAGGAACAAAAGTAACTATTTCTAAAAATAAAATAACTATACCTTATGATAGTGAGCCAGACTTATTAAGAATATTAGATATTTTAAATATTGAAACAGAAGGTGAATAACTTGAAAGAAAAAATAATAAACACAATATTTTCACCAAAGATTTATGGACCAATTTTAATTATATTATTAGCAATAATTATATATAAAATGATTGTTACAATCTTAAATAAGGCAACAATAAAAGGAAAAACAGAGTTAGAAAAAAATGTCGAATGACTTTAATAATTTTATTTAATAATATAATTAAATATATTATATCTATTATGGCATTTTTGTTTATTTTAGATATCTATGGTGTCAACACGACCTCATTAGTAGCAGGTCTTGGAGTAATAGGTTTATTAGTAGGTTTATCACTACAAGATGCATTAAAAGACATTATTGCAGGAATAAATATAATTATGGATAATTACTATGTTGTTGGAGATAAAATAAAATATAAAGATTTCACTGGAAACGTTATATCTTTTGGACTAAAAACCACTAAAATAAAATCATTAACTGGTGAAGTTTTAATTGTAACTAATAGAAATATTGATTCAATAATAAATTTAAGCCAAAAAGAAACTATAATTCCTTTTCAGGTGATGGTTTCTTCAGATACAGACACTAAATTAATAAAACAAGCAATTGAAGAAATTATAAATAATGTATCTAAGCATAGTTATGTTAACTTAAAAGAAAGTATATACTTAGGAATAGAAAAAATAACAGGATTAAACACAACTTATTCATTTCAAATAAGATGTCAACAAGGTAAAGAAGATAATCTGAAAAGAGAAATTTTTGAGAATATTAAAACGACATTTTTAAAATATAAGATAAGTATAGTAGGATAAGATGAAAAAAGAATACAATTTAAATGATAAAGTAATAATGAAAAAAGCTCATGCTTGTGGAACAAATTTATGGGAAATTACTAGAACAGGCGTAGATATAAAAATAAAATGTATAAACTGTAACAGAGAGATTATGATGAATCGATTAGAGTTTGAAAAAAAACTCAAAGGGAGAAAAAATGAGAAAAATTAGGAAAGTCAGAGATAAAATAAAACTACATCCAATAATGAGTTTTATTGTTCTAATAGTAAGCACAATAATCTTAAGTGGAGTATTAAATTTTTTTAATGTTAGTTCAGAATATAATAGAATTACAAGCGCTGGCAATTATGAACAAGTATTTATAGCAGTAGAGTCATTATTTAATTTAAGTGGTTTAAAATATATTTTTAGTAACACTGTTTCTAATTTTGCTTCATTTATGCCTTTATCAATGCTATTAATAACTTTAATAGGCGTTGGTATTATGGATAAAAGTGGTTTTCTTGACTCTTTTTTCTATGTTTTTACGAAAAGAAGTAGTAAAAGAATAGTTACATTCTCACTTTCATTAATTTGTATAATATCTACAATAATAGGTGATTTAAGCTTTATTGCTTTAATACCTCTTTCAGCTTTATTGTTTAAGTATGGGAAAAGAAATCCAAAAGCTGGAATAATTGTAGCTTTTGCATCTATTACATGCGGTATTGGA
>JAQUDY010000109.1 GCA_028685445.1 Bacilli bacterium | reverse complement strand
AGATACTTAACGGCAAGGTGGACTTAGGCACGTTACGGGAAGTACAATTAGAGGATTTGCTGCGGAGAGAACCGATCCGCATAGACCAAGATCATATCTGATCTACAAGCAGAATATGATGCAATAGAAAACTACGAAAAGAATATTGATTTAATAGACGACCCTTATATTAAAAACATTCTTAGAAGAATTGTATTAGACGAAGAAATACATGTCCAATTATTTGAAAAAGCTATTGAAAAAATTAAACAACAAGAAAATCCTGAAGAAACATTAACAAATATAATTGATAAGACTTTTTCAAAAAACAAAACCAATTAATGGTTTTGTTTTTCGTTATTTTCATTTGTTATTTCAATCATAGGTACTTCTTTCCATATATCCGATTTATCTAAGATAACTACATTAAACATTTTATCAATAATGACTTTAATTTGTTCTTTACTAAAAGGTTTTGAAATATAATCAATAAATCCTTGATTTAAATACTTTTCTTTAGCTCCGGCAATAGCGTCTGCTGTTATTGCAATAACTGGAGTTTTAAAATTAGGTATTTTTTTTAATTCAGTCAATGTTTCTTTTCCATCTTTAACAGGCATCATTATATCCATTAAAATCAGATCATATTCTAACCCTGTTTTGATTTTTTTTAAGCATTCTTCTCCATTATAACATTCATCAATTAATAGAAAATTAAACTGTTCTAAAGATCTTCTAGCTACTTTAATATTTAGTTTGTTATCTTCTACAATTAAAATCTTTTTATCACTATAATTAATCGTGATTTTAGATTTTAAAGCAGCTGCGTCAATAAGATTTTCATCTGTAATGGGTTTATTATGTTTTTCTATTTTTTGCGGAATATGTACTATAAATAAAGTCCCTTTACCAAAATGACTTTCTACATTTATTTTTCCTCCCATAATTTCTACTAATTTTTTAGTTATTGCTAATCCTAATCCGGTTCCCTCAGCAGTAGTATTTCGTTCAATATCTAATCTTTCAAACTTTAAAAACAATTTATTAATATCATCTGGTTTAATACCTCGCCCAGTATCCTTAACACTTATTATTAAATCACAAATATCATCTCTAAAACCATGAGTTGGAGCAAAAATAATTGGTGTTTTTTCAAGAATTACTGATTGTTTTTCAATAACAATTTTATTTTCAGCAAATAAAGGCACTATTGTTTTTAAAAGAGGATTTATCACTCTTCTTATATTAATTCCTAATTTAGAAAATACTTTTTCAGGATCGTTATTTAATAAATATTCAAACTGTTTATTATAAATAGCTGTTTTTTTACCATCAAATTTTACTTTTCTATTTTCCATTGGATAAAGATTACCTAACATAACATTTCCCCCTTGTTAGAACTATTAAGTTATAACATAAGACATAATTATTCACAATTATAAAAAAATCTCAATAGAGATTTTAGATTGCTTTGGTAGCGGCGGAGAGATTTGAACTCCCGACCTCCCGGGTATGAACCGGATGCTCTAGCCAACTGAGCTACACCGCCATAAGTACTGGCTAAACAATACATCATTTAACCAGTAAATTTATTATAGCAAAATTATATTTGTTTTACAAGATAATTTTGTTATAAGTTATAACGCATCTTGATTTTGATTAAGTCCAGTTTTATCAGTTTCTTGTATAGATATAATAGTACAATTATCAAAGATGGATTTTAAATTATCTTCTATATTTGGGATAGTTTGTTTAAATCTAAATTCATAGTTTTTATCTTCGGTAAAAGAACCAAATGATTTATTTACTTTAACAGTTTCAATCTCTTCAACTTGAAACTATCTTAAGGTTAAATATAACTAATCTTCTTCATTACTTTCAGCTATATTTAATATTTCATAAGTTCTAACGAACTGTTTATTCTCATCTGTTATGCAATAATCAAAACTAATATCTTTATTACCTATATAAATAGTTCTGTTATTATCTAAACTAAAACATTCTAATAATTTAAAGTTATCCTCATCATATAATATTGATCCTATATCATCTGATGATTTATTAGTAAGCTGATCTTTTATAGTATCTAGTACATCTACATTTAAAAATTTATTTAAATCTTTAGAATTATTTCCATTTATTACTTTTATATTACTTACGCAGTGAGTATAAATATTTAAGTTATCTAAAGTATGATATAGTTTTATGTTTTCATTGCAGTCTTCTAATAGATTTACTTCAAGTTTATTAATATAATCTATTTCGGTTTTCTTCATAGTTATCTCTTTAGTATAAAACCACGAACCAAACTTAACATAATTATCATGCTTAATATCTTGTTTATAAGAAACTCCAGGACTTCTAACTATTTTATAGAATAGTCCATAGTAAGATATTTCTGGTCCACCTTTATCAATTTGTTCAATTACAAATATAGGCATCTTTCCATTTTTAACTCTATAATAATCTGTACTTACAAATATAATACATAAAAGTATTATTATTGAAATTATTATCAAGATAATTTTTCTTCTACTCATAACATACCTCTCTTTATTCACAATCTAAAATTACTTTAGTAGTATAATCACTGACTTTAAATGGTTCTTTAGGATAGAAAATTACATAAGTTTTCTTAGCATCACAGTTATTTATAATTTCTATTTCTTTATATTCTTCTTCTAATGATGCGTATAGTTTTAAATTATCTAAATCAACTTTAATTCCTATATCACTATAATGATTTAGAAATATTTTTAACTCTTCATCATCATAAGCATTTGTTAGTTGTTTATAATAATAGTCTTTATGAAATGTATTTGCTAAAACAAGTAGTATCTCATTTAGTTTGTCTTCTAAACCATGACTTGCTTCATAGTTAGGAATAAAAATTATTCCAATTGTTACTAAAAATAAAATACCACTTATTAGTCCAATAATTATAATACGATTTTTATTTTTCATGTTTTCCTCTAGTTAAGATAATAAAAAGTCACATCAGTGACTTTTATTAATTATCAACTGATTTGTCTTTTCCCCATAATGGTGCAAATTCAATGCCTGAAAAACTATCTCGGTCATAATTAAATACTTTATAACCAGGTCCATAGCAAGATGTTACTTCTCCGTCTATGTACTCAGTTGTTTTTGAAAAACTACAGAATATTGGTTCTTTCTCTGTTCTAACTAAGATAAAATCTGTAAAACAAACTACTATCCATCCAAACAGAATACCCCACAATACGATGTTAATAATCTTTCTGCGCTTTTCTGATCTGTCTGTTTCTTCTTTCAGGTTTAAGAATTCCTCATCGGTCTTAAATTTTTCTTTCTTTTGTTTTTCTTTACTCATTTTCCTTACCTCCTATATTATATAATTAATTATTGAAA
>JAQUDY010000108.1 GCA_028685445.1 Bacilli bacterium | reverse complement strand
GATGTGAAAGTTATTCAAGAGTAGATTTCTTTTTAACTCATGATAAACAACTTTATTTTAATGAAATAAATACAGCACCTGGTTTTAACATTGATAGTATTTATTCTATGATGTTGATGGATAAAGGATATCAATATAGTGAATTGGTAAATGGATTAATAAAAATGGCTTTGGAAAAACAAAGATAAAATATAGGAGATAAATAACCATGAAGGAAGTATTAAAAAATCTAAAAAAGAGAATAGTAAAAAAAACTAAAAAAGCACCAAATAAAGTTTCTATGCAAACTGTTTTAGATATTAAGCAATTGTGTGAAATCATAGATGGAGAAATGCCAAAAGGTATGAAAAATAAGAAAGTTTATGATTACAAATTATATTCGCCATAAAGTGATAAAATTAAAGTTAAAGGTGTTTTATTTGATTATAAGCACAATGAAAATCCAGAATCAGCTAAATATAAGAAGATGACTAAATATATTAAAGAAGGAGTAATTGTTGCTTCTCCTATGGTATATAAAGATTATAATGGTACAGGAAAAGTTCTTCCAACTATCAAAATAAAAGATGCTATGGAATCTTATTGTAGGCTTGGGAAATATTTAAAAGAACTATATCCTATGCCAACAATAGGAATAACAGGAAGTGTTGGAAAAACTACAACAACTATGTTTGCAGAATATGTTTTTGCAGAGAAATATAAAGTTTATACAACAGGTGGAGTAAATGGTAAGAATCGTAATACTCCAAACTCTATAGTGAGAAGGATGGCAAAAACTTATAGTTCTAAATATAATTTTCATATTCAAGAAATCGGTGGAGGAAGTAAATGTTTAGTTGAAAATGCAACTGAAATGCTTAATTTAGATGCTTTTGCAATTACAAATATTAATAAATTCCATCATATCGATAATTATGGTTCTACCGAAGAAATAATTAAAGATAAAACAAGTTTTGATAGATGTTCTAAAAAAGGAGCATTTGGCATAATAAATTTAGATGATCCTATTTTAAGAGATTATCCATTTAAATCAAAAATATATAGTGTGGGTATTGAAAATGAAAAAGCGGATTATATTGGTAAAAATATTATACAAAACGGTAAATATTTAGAATTTGATATAGATGATCACAATAAAATGGTCCATATAAGGATAAGTATTGTAGGAAAACATAATGTATATAATGCTTTAATGGTATATGTATTTGCAACTAATTTTGGTTTAACAGATGAAGAAATTCAAAGAGGCTTTGAAAAGTATAAAAGTTATGGAATCAGGCAAGCGATATATGATATTTCTGGGAGGATTGTATTTTTAGATAGTTTTAACACTTGTGAAATTTCAGTAAAATATGATTGTGAAGCTTTAAATGAGTGGAAATCAATTCCAGGAAGTAAAAAAATTGCAATATTAAACGGAGAAGGATCTTTGGCAGAAAATTCTTATAAAATAAATTATAAAATGGGAAAGGATGTTGCAAAATATTCTGGAATAGATGAATTTATTTTTATTGGACCAGATGCTACAGAAGGCGAAATTTGTAATAGTTTTGGAAATGGAAAAGCAGCTTATGAAGGAGCTATTTCTGTTAATAAAAAAGCCAAGATTCTATTTACAAGTAATTTTGACGAACTAACAGAAATTATTAAAGAAGATAGTAAACCTGGCGATATACTTTTATATAAAGGAAATTCTCATTTTCCATCATTTTGTAGTTTAGATAAAGCTTTTGGTACTCAATTTTTATTTGATTGTAGTGTTCAAGAATATATTGAATTAAAAGATAAAATTTTTAAAATTGGTTATAAAAAGGAAATAGATAGTGCCAATCTTTTAAAGTGTAAAAAAACTGTTAAAAAAATTGTGTTACCAAGCAAAGTAGAAGACAAAATAGTTAGCAATGTTGATGCTAAATTGTTTTTTAAAAATGCAAAATTAAAGACAATAGAGTTTAATTCAAATATAAAAGGAATAGGAGAAAAAACTTTCTTTAAATGTGAGAATTTATCTAAAATTGAAGGGGATTTTGCGGTATACAGAATAGGAGAAAAAGCTTTTTATGGTTGTTCTAAACTAGAAGAAGTAACCGCTTTAGAATTACAACATATTGAAACTGAAGGATTTAAAAATTGCAAATCTTTAAGAAAATTAGAACTTAGTGATGCTTGTTGTTATATTGCAGAAAATACATTTGATGGTTGTATTAATTTAAAAATAATTGCGCCAAAAAATTCTTATGCTTTTAATTATGCTAAAGAACACAATTTGTTATAAGTAGTAAAAAAGAGCATTGTCATGCTCTTTATTTTGTATTAGATTAAATTTATGGTATAATTATTTTATAAGTTTCAAGGAGGAAATCATGTTAATTTATTTATATAAATACCATTTGAAATTTATTTATTTTTTTCTAAAATTTCTTCCAATTAATAAAAATAAAATAGTTTTTTTAAGCAGACAAACTGATGCAGAATCTTTGGATTTTACCGAATTAAGACTTGCATTAGAAAAAAAAGGTTATACGATTAAAGTACTTGCTAATAGAATGAAAAAAGGTATTAAAAATAAAATTAGATACAATTTTCATATATATAAGCAGATGTATTATATTGCTACATCTAAAGTGTGTGTAATTGACTCGTATATAATACCAGTTTGTGTCTTGAGGCATAAAAAAGAATTATATGTATTACAAATTTGGCATTCTTTAGGAAAAATAAAAAAGAGTGGTTATCAAACATTAGGTTTTAGGAATAGTAAATCGTTCTTTGACTTTGAGAATAATAAAAAAACAGCATTGATAATGAATATGCATAAAAATTACGACAATATTATAGCTGGAGGCAAAAGTTTCAATAAGTTTTATGCAGAAGGATTTAATTGCGATGAAAAAATACTTTTAAATTACGGGTTGCCAAGAGCTGATGTATTATTAAGAAACAATTCTAAAATAAAAAAAGAAATTAATAAAAACTATCCAGTAACAACAGAAAAATTAAATGTTTGTTATTTTCCGACTTTTAGAAAATATAAAGTAAAAGAGATAGAAGACTTTACAAAAGATTTTGATTTTGAAAAGTTTAATTTAATAATTAGGACTCATCCAAATCAGAAAATAGATTTTGAAGGCGAAAGATTATTAAATTTAGTGGAGTATTCTACTATTGATTTAATTTCAATCGCAGATTATGTTATAACAGATTATTCTGCAGTTTCTTTAGAAGCAGCAGTCTTAAATAAAAAAATAATATATTACATTTTCGATCATGAAAAATATTTGAAAGAAAATGGAATGAATTTAGATCCTCTAGAAACAATGCCGTATGCAAGTTATAAAAATAAGAAAAATTTATTTGAAGCGTTAAAAAA
>JAQUDY010000011.1 GCA_028685445.1 Bacilli bacterium | reverse complement strand
AAAAGTTAAAATTAACAAATTTATTATTTTTTTTCATTTAATTACCTTTTTACTATAAAATTATTTTATCATATCTATATTTTTTTACAAGTTGTCAAGCTTTTTACAGATACTATACAGTTAATTATATTAGTTTAAGTAGTATCTCATTCATTAAATAAAGCTTATCTGGATTTATAAAAATATATCCGTTTTTATAAATTAAGTCTTTATTTTTGATAAGAGGTTTAACAGGAAATATTTCTTGAACATTCACTTCATATTTATCAAAGAATTCTTGTAAGTTAATACCTCGTGTTTTTCTTAATCCCAACATTAATTCGTATTCCATCAATTCTTGTTTTGATAATAACTCTTCATTTTTTCGGTATTCTCCATTGCAATATGCATCTATGTTTTTAGTGTTTTCATATCTAAAGCCATTAATATAACCAGAAGCTCCTAAACCAAATCCATAATATTCTTTGTTATTCCAGTAAGTTAAATTATTTTTAGAAAAATAGCCATCTTTAGAAAAGTTGCTTATTTCATAATGGATATATCCTTTTGATTTTAATTTTTTGCAAATATAATTATACATCTCTGCTTCAAGATCTTCATTAATATTTTGATACCCTTTTATTTTAATTTTAGTGTTATTTTCTATAATTAATGAGTAAGTGCTAATATGCTCTGGATTTAGTTTTAAAAACTTCTTAACATCTTTTTTTAATGTTTCTAGTGTCTCTCCTGGAATAGCATACATTAAATCTAAACTAATATTTTCAATTCCATTTTCTTTAATTAATTCCATTTTATTTTTAATGTCTTCATAAATACTTATTCGTTCCATGAATTTTAATTTGTCTAGATCAAATGATTGAACTCCAATACTTATTCTATTAATACCATTGATTTTTAATAGTTTAATTAGCTCATCATTTATATCATCAGGGTTACATTCATATGTTATTTCGCAGTCTTCTCTTTTTTTGAGAGTTTCTAGTATTTGAAACAAATATTCTAATTCTTCTAGATCTAAGATTGAAGGTGTTCCACCACCTATATAAATTGCTTTGACTGGTTCATTTAAATAATATTCTTCAACTTCATTTTTAAGAGCGGCTAAGTATCTTTTAGCATCCCTTGAAGTATATAACATTTTGCAAAAATCACAGTAAGAACAAATATTTTTACAAAATGGAATATGTATATATATACTTTTCACTAAACATTCCCTCTAATTTTCTTATTATATTGTATCATAAATTTAAAAAAGATAAATAAATTTATCTTTCTGTTTTTAAAATGCTTAAAAATGCTTCTGGTGGAATTTCAACATTTCCAACCATTTTCATTTTCTTTTTCCCTTCTTTTTGTTTTTCTAATAGTTTTTTCTTTCGAGAAATGTCTCCACCATAACATTTTGATAATACATTTTTACGCATCGCACTGATATTTTCTCTAGCTATTATTTTAGAGCCTATACTTGCTTGAATAGGAACTTCAAATAACTGTCTAGGAATTATTTCTTTTAAGTTTTGAGTAATAGTCTTTCCTCTTTGATAAGCTGAATCTTTATGTACTATAACACTAAGAGCATCTACTACTTCACCATGAATTAAAACATCCATTTTTACTAAATTACTTTCTTTATAGTCTGATATTTCATAATCAAATGAAGCATATCCTTTTGTATAACTTTTTAATCTGTCAAAAAAATCATAAACAATTTCCCCTAAAGGAAGTTCATAGTGAATATTTACTCTAGATGAATCTATATACTCTGTAGTTATATATATTCCTCTTTTTTCTTGACATAGTTCCATTATTGGTCCGATATATGTACTTGGAACAAATATACTTGCTTTAACAAAAGGTTCACTTATTGTGTTAATTTTTACTTTATCTGGCATTTCACATGGATTATCTATTAATAGAGTTTCATTATTAGTTAATTCTATTTTATATACAACTGAAGGACTTGTTGCAATAATTTCTATTTTAAACTCTCTTTTTATTCGTTCTTCGATAATTTCTAAATGTAAGAGTCCTAAAAAACCACATCTAAAACCAAAACCTAGTGCTTCACTTGTTTCTGGTTCATATGAAAATGATGCATCGTTTAATTTTAGTTTTTCTAATGCTTCTTTTAATGCTTCAAATTTATTTGGCTCTACTGGATATATACCTGAGTAAACCATGGGTTTCATTGTTTGATAACCTGGTAATGGTTCTTTAGCTGGATTAGTTTTTGTTGTAATAGTGTCTCCTACTCTAACCGGATCAATTGTTTTAATACTAGCACTGACCCATCCTACATCTCCAGCTGATAATGATTTTACTTTTACTTCATCTGGTTTATTTACTCCAAGTTCAACAACTTCAAACTCAGCTCCTGTAGCCATCATTTTTATTATATCTTTTTCTTTGATTTCTCCTGATTTAACAGCGATTGATGCGATTACTCCTCTATATGAATCAAAATAAGAATCAAAGATTAAAGCTTTTGTTTCATTTGATTCTGATTTTTTAGGCGCGGGTACTTTATCAATAACTGCTTTTATTATATCTATGACGCCTTCTCCTGTTTTACCACTACAAAGAATTATTTCTTCATCTAAAAATCCAAACATTGAAGTAAGTTCTTTTTTAACTTTAGGAATATCAGCGTTTGGTAAGTCTATCTTATTGATTACTGGTATTATAGTTAAATTACTGTTTAAAGCTAGAAACATATTCGCGAGTGTTTGAGCTTCGATACCTTGTGCTGCATCTACTACAAGCAGTGCTCCTTCACAGGCAGCTAAACTTCTTGATACTTCATAAGAAAAGTCTACATGTCCAGGAGTATCTATCAAATGCAATGTATAACCTTGATATTTAAGCTGAACAGCATTTAATTTAATAGTTATTCCTCTTTCTCTTTCAATATCCATACTATCTAGTAGTTGAGGTTTCATTTTTCTTCCTTCTACACCACCAGTAAGTTCTAAAATGCGATCGGCTAGAGTACTTTTTCCATGATCAATATGCGCTATAATACAAAAATTACGTATTTTTTCCATCTGGTTTTATCACCTAGTGATAATCTTATCATATATTAAGAAATTTATAAATATTTTTGTTCTTTTAAATAAAATAAATAAAAATCATTATCTAAATCATAAATATACTTTAATAGCTTTTTATATCCAAATTTACCTTGTTCTTTTTTAGATTCAGATAAATATAAGTTTAAAAAAGAAGTGTTATCTTTGTTTTTATATATTTCAAATATATTATTTTCAACAGTATTCTTTCCATTGACTGAATTAAATATAATTACATATAATTTTTTAGATGAAGTTAAATTTAAAAATTTAATTATTTCATTATTAATGTTATTAAAATCTATATAAATGATCTTATTTTTATTTTCTAAAAATATATAACTTCTTAAATTAAAATTATCTTTATTAAATGTATTTAATAAAATATATTCTTCTTGTTTTTTCAAAATATTATTTATTAAATCTACTAAATAATATTTATACTTACTATGCCAGATATAATAAAAAGTCGCTGGGTTCATTAAAGAAATAAATTTATTCATAAATCACTTCCTAATAATATATATTATAATTTAAGTTTATTTTCCTTGTAAAAAAAGCCATTACGATAAAATAGCTTTTATTCTTCTAACACCTGATGAGGATGACTCTTCTTTGGTTATTTTAAATATTCCTAATTCTTTGGTGTTTCTAACATGCGGTCCTCCACATAACTCGTTTGAAATATCTTCTATCTTATATACTGATACAATATCAGGATATTTATCTAAAAACATTCCTTCTGCACCTTCTGCGATTGCTTTTTCTTTAGGCATCTCAATCATTTTTACCTCTAGTTCATCTGCTATCCATTTATTTATTAAATCTTCTAATTTGGAAATTTCTTCTTTTGTTAATTTTCGGTCAAAACTAAAATCAAAACGAAGTCGCTCTTTATTTATATTAGCGCCTTTTTGATGAATGTTTTTATCAACTATAATTTTCAAAGCAGCATTCAGTAAGTGAGTTGCTGTGTGAAGTCTTACTTCTTTATCTGAATCACCAGCTAATCCTCCTTTAAACTTATCTTGAGAACCTACTCTTGATTTTTCTTGGTGTTCTTTAAATTTGATATGAAAACCGTTTGTATCAACTTCCATATTATTTTCTTTAGCTAATTCTTCAGTTAACTCAATAGGAAATCCATAAGTATCATATAATCTAAAAGCATTAGTACCATTAATCAAATTATCTTTATTTTTTAGCGTTTTCATTAATTTTTTAAATTCTCTAAGACCTTTTTCAATAGTTCGATTAAATTTTATTTTCTCTTTTGTTAATTCTTCTATAATTACGGTTTTATTTTTAGAAAGTTCTTCATAATACTTATCGTATTTATTAATAATAATATTCCCTATTTCTTGTTCCCAATTACTATTTAAATCTATATTAAGCTTCATAGCATGTCTTATAGCTCTTCTTATTAACCTTCTTAAAATATAACCTTGTTCTGTATTTGATGGTTTAATCCCTGAATAATCACCTAAAATAAAGACTGCTGTTCTTAAATGATCAGCTATTATTCTCATAGATTTTTCATTTGAATCATATGATAAATTCGTGATTTTTTCTAATGTTTTTATTACATCGATCCAAACAGAAGATAGATAGTTATCATCTACTCCTTCTAAGATTGCAACTACTCTTTCATATCCCATTCCTGTATCAACATTTTTATTATCTAGCAAAGTTATTTTTCCCTCTGGAGACTTATAAAACTCCATAAAAACATTGTTCCAAATTTCTACCCAGCGATCATCTTTTGGATCAAATTTTTCAGGAACTGGATCAAGAGAACGCCAGTAAAATATTTCAGTATCTCCTCCACAAGGTCCAGAGTCACCAGTAATCCAAAAATTATCTTCTATTCCTAAGAAAGCGATTCGTTCTTCTTTTATTCCAAGATTTCTCCAAGCAGTAGCACTTACTTCATCTCTAGGAATTTCATTAGTTCCTACAAACACTGAAACAGCTAATTTAGATACTGGAATATTTAAAACTTTAGTTAAAAATTCAAAGCTGTAATTAATTGATTCTTCTTTGAAATAATCTCCTAATGACCAGTTTCCTAACATTTCAAAAAATGTGTGGTGAGTTTTATCTCCTATTTCATCTAAGTCATTTGTTCTAATACATTTTTGATAGTTTACTAACCTTTTCCCATAAGGATGTTCTTTTCCCATTAAATAAGGAATTAAAGGTTGCATTCCAGCTGTATTAAATAATACAGAAGGATCGTTTTCAGGCACTACTGGCGCTGATGGTATTTGTTTATGTCCTTTTTCTATAAAATAATTAATATATAAATCTTTTAAATTCATAAAATTCACGTCCTTGCTATAAATTATAACATTTTAAGCATTAATTTTAAATACAATTTCAAAAAAAAGAAAAGACCTTTTAAAAAAAGATCATTTTTATTTTAAAATGAAAAGGAAATTACTGGTCGAAACGAACCGCTGAGAGTTGCTTCTCCGTTATTGTTACCAAAATGAAATAATCCGCCTGTTGTTCCACTGCTATAACTGCCACCACGATAAATCCACGGAGTAAGAGTATGTGGCAAGTGAGAATAATTTCCAAACCAACTTCCAGATTGTAAGCCTTCCCATATAGAGCCATTATATCTATTAGCATTAAAACTAGTTTCATAGATTGCATCTCCATAATATTTTTAATCTGATTTACTAATCAAACTCGTTAACTTTATAATTTCTTCACAATACTTACAGGAGTATTCTTTACTAACTTCATTTATTAAAATATGTTTGGAATCAATGTTTTTTTCAATTGAAGTTATACATCTTGGATTTTTACATTTTATTAATCCTTCAATCTTTTTAGGAATCTGAGGAGAATATTTATTTATTATTTTTTCATTATTAATAATATTAATGGTTATATTTTTATTTATAATGCTTAAGATATCTAGATTCATATTTATTTCATTTTCTATTTTCACGATATCTTTTTGTTTCATTTTTTTGCTAGGTACATTCATTAGAAGTGCTACACGGTATTTTACTTTGTCTAACTCTAAAAAATTAAATATTTTTATACCATCTCCAGCGGGAATATGGTCAATTACTATTCCTTTTTTTATACTAGTTACTCTTAACATCATTTTACCTCAATTTGTAATAATTTTAATATTAATGCCATTCTAATATAAACACCATACTCCGCTTGTTTAAAATAGGCGGCTCTTTTATCGTTATCTATTTCAAAACTAATCTCGTTTACTCTTGGCAAAGGATGCATTATTATTAAATTTTCATTTGTATTATTTAATTTTTTAAGGTCTAAAATATATGTGTCTTTTAATCTTATATAATCACTTTCATTAAAAAATCTTTCTTTTTGAACTCTAGTCATATATAAAATATCTAAAGCAGCTATTTCTGTTTCTAAATTTTCACTTTCAAAATATTTTATATTCTTTTTATTTAAAACTTCTTTCTTTAAATAATCTGGAATTATTAATTCTTTTGGGGAAATAAGAATAAAAGTAACGTTTTTATATCTGGCAAGTGCTTTTATCAATGAGTGAACTGTTCTTCCAAATTTCAAGTCTCCACAAAATCCTATAACTATATTATCTAGTCTACCTTTTAGATTATAAATCGTTAAAAGATCTGTTAAAGTTTGAGTGGGATGATAATGTCCTCCATCTCCAGCATTTATAATTGGAACATCTGATACTAAAGATGAAACGTAAGCCGAACCTTCTTTAGAGTGTCTAAGAGCGATAACATCAGAGTAACAATTAATAGTTCGAATAGTATCTAGAAGACTTTCACCTTTTGCTATACTACTAGTTCCAGCATCTGCTACACTAATAACTTTTCCTCCAAGTCGATGCATTGCTGATTCAAAAGATAGTCGGGTTCTAGTACTTGGTTCAAAAAATAAAGTAGCTAAAATCTTACCTTTACATGAATTTTCGTATTTAACTGGTGTTTCTTTTATTTTATTTGCTAGTTTTAATAGATCTTCAATTTCTTTTTTAGTTAAATCATTTGGTTCTACTAAATGATGTGTTTTCAATATATACTCCCTCTAAGATATAAAAAAAATATGAAAAACCTTCATATTTTAAAACTAAATCTGATAATATATATAATACTTTTGAATGTTTTATTCATATTACCACCTCATATCTTTAAATATTATATAAAAATTATTTTTAAATTGCAATGATTTTCAGATAATTTGTTTAGTGATTTTTTCTAGAAAATTTTTACTCTTTAAATATAGTCCTGTATACCTGTCATAATAATTATTAATAAATTTATTTATATTATTTATTACCTCATCACTTATTTTTAAATCAGTTATTGATGAAATTTCTACTAAATAATACATTCTTAACATTTTAATTGTTTTTTCATCATAAATCACTTCGTTAATGTAACAACTTTTACAAAGATAACCTCCAATATCGGCGTCTATTGTTATTATATCTTTAGATATGCCACATTTACTACATGAATTAAAATTAATCCCAACTCCTAAAAAGTCTAATGCTTTAATTTCAAAAATATTACAAATTATCATTGGGTTTAAACCTTCGTTTATTTTTAAAATACTATCAATATAAATGTTATATAAATCATAATCTCCAGTTTGTCTCATAATTTGATGAGCTAGATCTGATAAATAACTCATATAACTTATTAAAATCAAATCTTGTTTTATTAATGATAATTCTTTTGCTACATCAACTGATTTTATTATTGATAATTTATTTTCTTTATAATATATTTGAAAAATACCAAAGGTGAATTTTTGAGTATAACTTCTTAAAGGGCTTTTTAAACTCTTAGCACCTTTAGCTATAGCACCTATAATTCCTTCTTTGGTAAGTATGTTTACTATTTTACTACTCTCTCCATAGTTAGTTTCACTAATTATAATTCCTTCTACTGCTCTAAGCATTTTTATTCACTTCTCTTATATATTAAATAATACTCTATCTTTCCAGTTTTTTCAAATAATTCCCAAGCTGTTTTTTTATCCACGATCTACCAATACCTTTCTAGTATTATATTGGTAATCTTTTCATCTTTTTATTCAGTACTAGAAAGTGGCGTAAGTTCTCCTTTTATAAACTCTTCTATTGCTGCAAAATAGTTACTTAAATATAAAGGAATATTATTAGCTTCTAAGTAATCAATTATTTTTAGTTTATCTTGCATATTTATTTTAAAATTTAATTTGTTATCTATTAACAATTCCTCTTTTTTTAGTATTTTATTATTAAGGACCGTATCATTTAAAAAATTATTAACATTATTAAATTCATTAAAAGAGATATACTTTTCATTATAATGATGTTTTATTTTAGTTAAAAATTCTTCTGGTTCTTGATTTATTATTCGGTAATAATCTAGGATAGTAAAATCTTTTTTTAACATATTTTTACTAATTCCATTATCTAAGTAATAATTAATTAATTTAACAAGTTCCGTTAATTCATTTTTTTCTTGATTTAATTTGTTTTGAAATTCTCTAAATAACTTTGTTTCTTCTAAAGTTCCTTCCTGAATTAAAGTTAAACCTTGATTAAATTCACTTATATTAATATTATATTTATTTAATAGTTTTTTTATAGATTGCTCATTAATAAGGTATTCTTTTATAATATTAGCAGTTTTTTTTATTATAACTTCATTATTAAATAAATTATAACTATTAAATATTTTTTGTGATTTTCGATTTTCTATATATTTTATATTTTCTTGAATATGTAAATATATTAAGTCTAATTTGTTTATATTCTTTGTTTCTTCAGGATGATATTTTATATAGAGATTTATTTTTTGCTGTATATCTTCAATATTTAAGTTTTCATTAATAACCTTATCTAAGTAATCTAATACAAAGTTTGAATTCATATTTAAAAGTTCTGTTATAAACTTAAAATCTATCATCTCTTTATGAAAAGACTCTTTTCTTATTTGATGAATTACTAAGAATATAGCTTGTTTTTCTTTTGTTATATTAGTTTTATTATTTTGGAAATAATCAAAAGCTCTATTTCTAATTATTTCTGGTTTTACTCCTTCTTTTATTGCTAAATCAACTATTGCAGATGAATTATTATTTGTTTCTAAAAATGCATTAAATGCTTCTTTTTCTTTTCTTTTATATTTATTAATCTTTTTAGGGATGTTTTTTTGACTATAATATTTTTCTAATTCTTCTTGTGTAGGTTTTGGATTAATTATTCTATTTATATATATATTTAAGTCTTTTTGTAAAGTCTTAGTATCAACATTATATTTATTAGCAATTGTAGTAAATTCATCTTCTTTGCTATTTAAATATGCTAAGAATGATTCTTTACCTCTTTTTAAGCGAATTTTAATATTTTTATTCATTAGCATCACCATTAATTTTCTTTAAATCCTAATTCTTGCAAATATCTTTCTTTGTCACGCCAACTTTTAATCGTTTTTACAAATAATTCTAAATAAACTTGTTTTCCAAGTAAATTTTCTATGTCTCGCCTAGCTAAAGAGCCTATGTTTTTAAGCATAGATCCTTGTTTTCCAATAATTATCTTTTTTAAAGAATCGCGATCAATTATTATATCTACATATATATCAACAATACTTCCTTTATCTTTATAATAAGAAGTGACACAGGTAATTGAATGAGGAACTTCCTCAGTTGTTAAGTTTAAGATTTTTTCTCTAACTAATTCCCCAATCATAAAATTTATACTAGTATTCGTAATAGTTCCATCATCATAGTATATTACGTTATCAGTTAAATAATTTTTAATAACTTTAATAAGTCGCTCAATGTTGTCATTTTTTTTAGCACTTATTGGGATTATTTCAGCGAAATCAAATAAATCTTTTGATTGGCTAATCGCTTTAATTATTCCTTGATCATCAAGTTTATCTATTTTATTTAATACTAAAATAACTGGAATTTCAGTGTTTTTAAAAGTTTCTATTATGAATTTATCTCCTTTTCCTATTCCTGCATCAGCATCTACTACAAAAAGGATTACATCAATATCTTTTATTGCATCATAACTTTGACGATTTAAATATTTTCCTAACTTATCTTTAGGTTTATGAATTCCTGGTGTATCTATGAAAACAATTTGAGTATCATCATCATTATAAACACCTTGTACTGTATTTCTTGTAGTACCTGCTACATTACTAACAATGGCAACTTTATTTTTAAGCACTGTGTTAAGAAGCGTACTTTTACCTGTATTGGGTCTTCCTACTATACTAACAAATCCACTTTTCATAATTACACCTTCTTTCTTTTAATATATATTAAACAATAAATGTCCTGCTTTCATAACTCGCATATTACGATTTTTATCGTATAAGAACACTTCACTACTTGGTTCAAAATGTTCGGTTATTACATCTTTATTAATATATCTTAAATCATTTATATTAGCTGTGCTAACCATGATATGAATTGATTCAAAATCACCATATTTATATCCAGCGGTTATTGCTCTTGCTATTGCTGCTTGCTCTGCATATACAGCATCTCTAAAAACTTGATTTTTCACAGTAACTCCTGAGAATGTTTTTCCATCTTTCATAACTACTACCGAACTAAAACATAATTTATCATACGGCGAGTTTGAGTTACTAAGTAATCTTTCTAATTCATTTGTCATTTTTTACCTCATCAAAATTAAATGCCTCTGGGCATAAATGCTCTACTGTGTATTCATTTTTCTTACCATTTTTATTATAACAAAAAATTTTTGATTCTGGTAAAAAAAATTCAACTAGTAACTGCCTACATAAAAAACAAGGGCATGTTATTTCTTTACTGCTTCCCATGACGTGAAGTTCTTTAAAATCAAAGTTAGTATATCCTTCTGCTATTGCAGCAGATATTGCAACTTGTTCTGCACATAAACCGTTTTTAAATGAGGCATTTTCAACATTTACTCCAAGAAATTCTTGTCCATCTTTCATAACTACTGCGCATGCTACATTGAAATTTGAAAATGGAGTATATGCATTTTTAATTATTAATTTTAAATTATCCTTCATAAAACACCTCTTATTAATTCTATTATTTTTGGAATAAAGATAATCATTCCTACAATAGCAGCTGTTATACTTAGTACCATAACATATGCAGCAGATGTATCTTTAGCAAGCATAGCTTTTCTTTTATATTCTTGAGTTGCTAAATCAACTAAATGCTCAATTGCTGTGTTAAGTAACTCAGCTCCTATTACTAAACCAATTAATGATATTATAAAAATCCATTCTAGTGATGATAACTTGAAGAATAAACCACTTATTAGTACTATAAAAGCTATAAATGTATGAAATTTCATATTTGGTTCACTGTGAAAAGCATTTTTATACCCAGTAAAAGCATATTTAAAAGATTTATCTAATCTTTTAACACTAAATTTTCTTTTCATTTAATATCTCCTTTTGAAGCAAAAACATTACTTCTTCTTCTTCTTTTGTATTATGGTCATATCCAAGCAAGTGTAATAACCCATGAATAACTAAAAAAGCTAACTCTCTTTTTTCTCCTGTATTATAATCCACTGCTTGCTTTTGCATAGTAGGAATCGATATGTATATATCACCTAACATATTAATAGGTTTATTTAAAGACATACCATCATTTAATGCAAATGATAATACATCAGTAGTCTTATTAATATGCCGGTATTTTTTATTTAAGTTCCTCACTTCTTCATCATTGGTTAATATTAAAGAAAAATAAGTATTTGAAACATTAAACTTTTTTAAAGTAAACTTTATTAAATCTTCTAAATAATCTATTTTTTTATAATTATAATTATCTATAATATCAAACTCATTCATAATGCTACTCCATATAATCTAAAAACAATATAACATAATAATAAAATTAAAATACTAAAAATTAAATTTATTAAAATATTGTTTTTTATCTCAACAGAATAATACTTTAATAATTTACCAGATAAAATATATATCCCATAACCTAGATATCCACCTAATATATTTAAAATAATATCATCAATATCAAATGATCTGCCAATTATGCTTTGAATCGTTTCAATTGTAAAGCTTGTAATTAGTACTGTTATTAAATTAAAATAAAATTTATTTATCTTAAAATAATATGAAACAAAATACCCAAAAGGTAAAAACAATAAAACATTCCCTATAACATTTCGATAAAACAACTTGCTTGAAAGATCATATCTTAATATTTCTTTAAAGGGAATAAAATTATTATTATAAGAATTAAAATCTGTATTTGTAACTAATTCAAATAACAGTAAAACGTATATTACAAAACATAAATTTAATAATTCTTTATACAATATAAATGGTTTTTTGTGAATTTTTAAATATAAAATTCTAATAGTTATTAAAACTATTATAAATAAGGTTATCATTGGCCATAACTCATATATAGCATCAACTGCTATTTTTGGGATCAAATTCATCACTTCCAATATCATAGTATTTGATTTTACTAATTAATTCATTTGTAGTAACAAATACTCTTATATTCATTGTACTATTATTTTCTTCTTTTTTCAAAACATTTTGACTTATAACTCTTCCTTTTCCTTTTAATTTTATTATAAACTCATCTTCGATTTTTTTTAAGGCTAATTTTATAGTTTCTTCTTCAGTATAACTTATTATTTTTAATTTATATTCTAATTCATTACAAAAAGAAACGTTCCACCAGAAAATTTTTATTTTTCGATAATTTTCTTGATCAAATTTTTGATATTTATTTTTAAAAAATGATTTATTATTAATAGATATATTAAATCTTTTTTTTCCTGTATAATCTTTTATTTCTTTTTGTTTTGGATAACTTACTTCTGTTTTATACCAAACTTCACCATATACTTCTCCTTTAGCAAAAACATTACTCATTACATTATCATATAATTTTATTTCTCCAGATATTAAGATATCATTTTTTTTAATATATTCACCACTTCTAACTAATACACTTCCTTTTGAAGATATTACTTTAGTAATAAGAGCATCTTTACTAGATATTAAATGAGCGTATCTTTTTTCTTCTTCTATTTTAGTTATAATTCTTTCTTCAATTCTAACAATATAAGTCATACCTTTTCTAGTAATACTTAACCACTCTAAAGATGAATGATTGTTATTTAATATTGTTTTTTTAATTTCTTCAAGTTGATTAAAATCTTTAGCTAAAGAATACTTTTTAATTCCTAAATCAGTAAGTTCATTGGCTACAAGTTTTCTAATTTGTGAATTTTCATGGATAATGTCTATTTTTACAATAAAATTGGTAATTATCTCCATTAAAAGAAAACAAAACAAAATTACTATGTAAATATAAATATTTTTCTTTAGATGCTTCTTTGTTCCTGTAAAACCTAAATATTTAATAATATTTATGTCTGAGTAGTAATTTAATCTTTTAATTTTTTTATAATTTTCTATTTTAGTGGTTACTAAAATAGTGTCTTTACCTAAATAGTTTACATCTAATAATGAAATTTGATGATTAATGCATTTTTTAATAAATCTATTTATATGGTTTTTAACTTTAATTATTATTAAATTATTCATATTTAATACTTTCTATATTGCCTTCTATCAATAGTTCATGAATGTGCATTTTTTTAATGAGCATTTTACTACCTTTAATTTTAATATTATTTTGATTTAATGCTATTTTTATATAATCATGATTAAAACTTACTATTTCTTGATAGTTATAAATATATACTTTATTTTCATATAAACATATATAGTAATTAGTATTTTTTAAAGCATTATTAATAACATCAAGCATAGGATCACCAATAAAATTATATGCAAAGAAAAAGTAACCTATTATAAGTTACTAATTTTTTCTTTTACAAGATTGCTTACTAATTTCATATCTACCTGAGTACCATATAAAGTTTGAATCTGTTTTATGATTATTCCCATCGATTTTATATCTGATAAATTTTCTTTGACAATTATTTCATCAATTATTTTTTTTATTTCATTTTCTGATAATTCTTCAGGTAAATATTTTGATAAAATTTCTATTTCTTGATTTAAAGATGCGGCTAGATCTAATCTATTATAAGACTCGTATTCGTTTTTAGAATCTTTTCTGATTTTTACTTGTTTTTTAATAATTTGCATTATTTCATCATCAGTTAAAGCTTCTTTTTTTGTTATTTCTGAATTTTTAATTTCACTTTTTAACATCCTTAAGACTGATAGATTAAATTTATCTCCTTTTTTTAATGAATTAGTTAAATCTTCATTTAATTTATTTAACATTTACTCACCTAGTCTCTATTTTTTCTTTTACGAGAGTTTTTAATCATTTCTTTTTTATCTTCTCTTTTTTTAACGCCTGGTTTTGCATAAAATTTATGCTTTTTTATTTCAGAAGGGACACCTGAACGAGCTACTCCAACTTTAAATCTTTTAA
>JAQUDY010000107.1 GCA_028685445.1 Bacilli bacterium | reverse complement strand
GAAAATAATGAAAGTATAAGCTTTCAAAATGCAGAAAAAAACAAAATAAGAAATAGAGTATTAAGAATAGTAGAACATTCTAAAAATGAGTTTTTTGAGATTGTTAAATATTTAATAATCGGTGCTTTAATAGCAAGTGCAGTACAAGTACTTATTCCAAAACAAATATTAAATAGTTTTAGTGGAAATGGTATTGTTCCAATAGTTATATTAATGATTTTTGCATATTTGATTTCATTATGTTCAACTTCTGATTCGTTTGTTGCAAAAACATTTACTACTCATTTTTCAAATAATTCAATATTAGCATTTTTATTACTTGGACCTATGATAGATATCAAAAATACTATAGTTTTATTAGGTAATTATAACAAAAAGTTTGTAGCAAAACTTATATCATTAATATTTATATTAATATTTATTATATCTTTAATAGTAAATATATAGTATTTTCATAGGGGGAAAGTATGTTAAATTTAAGAAAACAATTTAAGAGATTAATAATTATAAGTTATGCAGTAATAATGTTTTATATAGTATTTTCTGGGGTTATAACAAAATTTGTTAATCCTAGAGTAACTCCATATATAATTACATGTGCTGTAATTTTATTAGTATTTTTTGTAGTAGATATTGTGAATAAAAAAACAGATAGCATTCAATTTAGTAAATCAGATATAATATATATATTTCCAATATTATTAATATTTTTTATTAATAATGGTGAAATAAGTTCAAATTTAATAAGTAATAAAGGAATTAACATTGGAAAAACATCAACAGAAAATACTCAAACTAGTGATTATGAAGATGCTATGAAACTTGCAGAACAAATGGATAATGCAGAGCTTGCTAAAAAAACTGTTGTAAATGAAAATAAAGAAGTTAAAAATATAGAAATTAATAATTCTAATTATGTTAGTATTTTAATGGATATATCAGATAATTTAGATAATTATGTGGGAGATGAAATAAGTATAGATGGATTTATTTATAGAGATAGTACAATGAAAAGTACTGAGTTTGTTATAGGTAGATTATATATAAGTTGTTGTACAGCGGATGCACAGCTTTTAGGATATTTATGCAATTATACAGATTCTTCTAATATAAAAGATAATGAGTGGTACAATGTTAAAGCAAAAATAGATACAACAATCCAAGATGGAATGAAATTACCATATTTTAAAGTAGAAAAAGTTACTAAGATTAATAAACCAGAAAATGAATATGTTAACTAAAGTATTAATTTTATAAATTAAAATAAAATATATAAATATAGCATCTTATATGTAATGTGTAAGGTGTTATTTCTTTGAGAAATATGGACAAGTTAATCACAAATCAAATAAAAATTCATAATATATATAGATGAATATGATTAATATTCCATGATAACTTTTGTATAAAGGGGGGATTTTATGGAAATCAAATTTATCACAGAAATATGTTACAAAAATTTGTGTAACTGTCAAAAATATGATCCATGTATTATGTGGATTATATTACCATAAAGGAGGGATTTATTTTGGCAAGTTCTGTAAGTTATGAATTACTTCAAGCAAAACAAGGTGCTATAAATGGTATAGCAACATTAGATGGTACTGGTAAAGTTCCAGTAGCTCAATTACCTGCTTCAGCTATTGAAACATATAAAGGAAAATATGCAACAAGTGTTGCATTAATAGCTGCACATGCAACTGGTGTATTGGCGGATTATGCCTACGTTACTGAAACTACTTCATACTGGTATTGGAATGAAGAATTAGAAGCTGGCGAAGCATGGGTTAACCAACAAATTACTGAAGCTGCTTATGCACTGTTAACTGCTGCTGAAAAAGCTGCTGTTCCATATATTGTAGTGGTTTAATATATGAGTGGAATGGTAAGTTATGAACTGTTTACAACAAAAATGGGAAGTGGTAGTGGATTTACATCAGATGGTGGGATTTATCAAACTTTTATTAACAATACAGGTGTAAGTTTGAAAGGTACAATTGTTAGTATATCTACTACAGTTGATAATGCTGTAGATATTGCTCCGGCAAATTCACAAATGCCAATTGGAGTTATATATGAAAGTGGTATTACTAATAATAATCCTGTGAAGGTTGTGGTTTATGGTAAGGCACAAGTACTTCTTAAAAATGGTGAAGCAGCTAGTAATGGATACTGGTGTGGTGTAAGTGATGTTGCAGGTAGAATGTATCAATTAAGTTTAGTACCTAGTACTACTGAGCATAATCGAGAAATTGGTCATAGTCTTGAAGTTAAAACTAGTGGAACTAACATATTATCGTATGTGCAAGTACATTTTAATTAAGTAATTATAATATTAAAATTCACATTTTTGATTCTGTTTTAATATGTTGTAGTAGCCATTCTTTTCAGTATATAATTGTTTTATTTTTTATATAATTAAGTTTAATAAGTAAAAAAACAAGTCTAATACATTTAAATTGTATTAGGCTTGTTTTTTTAGCTAAATTATTAGCTGTAATATATTAAATATATCAAGAAATATAATAAAATTATATTAGTTTTATCTATAAGTAATTTGTATTTTTTCTAGTTACAAAAGCATATTTGTCTTATAACTAGTTTGTTGTTTAGCATTACAAACTATTCTTCCAATTTCTTTAGTATCTTTAGAACTTATTTTAATTATATATATAGTTGTATATTCGTTGTCTGGATCATTTGTTATAATGTTTTGGTATTGTGATTTTATAAATATACCAAGTTCTGTTTCAATTTTATGCATTTTTTGGGGTATAATAAAGTGTTTAAACATAAGAATAGATTGTGTTTCTTCATTCCGATTGATGTAAATTGTTTCACCTTCTAATTTAACACAAAAGCCATAACTTTTTAGAAGAACTAAAATATTTTGAAGCATAGTAAATTCCTCCCTTTCGAAGATAAATTCATCTTGATATTTATTAAGATGATACATGGATAATGATTATATAAGTATAACACAATTTACATAAAAAGTCAACAATAGGATATATTAATAATATAAAAAGTTGAATTTTAAAAATTCCATTTTGAAATGCAATATTTTCTTATTATTTTTTCAAATTCTAGTGTCAAATGAATTAAATATATTGACAAAAAATTATATATATAGTAATATATAATATATAAATGAAGGATAAATTTAATATGTTATAAAAATATAAAGATAAACATTTGTAGATGTACATAGAAATAAAATGAAACTAATTATATATATTCATATATAACTGTTGATATATCTAATACTAAAGATATAACATATGAAATAACCAAGTAAACAAAAGAAAATGGAGGAAAGTTTAATATGATTAAAAAGCAAAAAAAAGGTATTTCTTTAATAGTATTAGTAATAACAATAATAGTTATAATAATACTTGCAGGAGCAGTAATACTTAGTTTATCTAAAAACAATCCAATAACACAAGCAGAAAAAGCAACATAT
>JAQUDY010000010.1 GCA_028685445.1 Bacilli bacterium | reverse complement strand
ATAATGAAGAATCTTATGTAGTTGAAGTTTTGCCAGAATCTGTTGATATAACTTTAATTGGTCGTAAAAGTGATTTATATTTAGCAAAACAACTTGGAGAACATCAAGTAGTACTAGATTTAAGTGGTTATTCAACTGGACAATATAAAGTAAAATTAAAATATAACCACAGTATAGAATCAGTTAATTATAAGCTAGATCCAAGCACAATAACTATTAAAATTAGTGAAAAAGTTAGCGCTGTTAAAGCATTAGACTATGATCTTTTAAATAAAGATAAATTAGATAGTAAACTCTCAATTAAAAGTGTTGAGTTAGATCGAAGTGAAGTTATCGTAAAAGGTTCTGCTGAAGCTTTAGAAACAGTTGCAAACGTTAGAGCTTTAGTAGATATAAAAGCAGCCAAATTAACAGAACAAGGAACGTTTACAGTAGATTCTATTGTTCTAGTAGCTTATGATAATAATGGAACAAAAATAAATAATGTTGAAATTGTTCCTGCTAAAGTTAGTGCTTCAGTTGTAGTAGATTCATATTATGAAGAACTTCCTATAAAAATAGTAACATCTGGAACACCAACTGTAGGATATGCAATCTTAAGCGCTACTTCATCAGTTACTAAAGTAAAAGTTTATGGTGATAGAAGCATTATAGAAGATCTTTCGTATATTGAAGCTAATATTGATATAGATGGTTTAAATATTAACAAAACATTTAATGTAACATTAACTAAACCATCAGGAGTAAGATTTATGACAGAAACATCTACAAGTATAAATGTTACTATGGATAAAGAGATTAGTAGTGAAATTGGTAATATCCAAATAGAGTCAATAAATTTAGGAGCTAGTTATACAGTGAATGCACTTAGTACAAGTGATAGTATTATTACAGTAATTGCTAAAGGAGTTTCCTCAGTTTTAAAAGAACTAGACCCTACATTAATAAAAGCCCAAATTGATTTAAGTGGTTATGGGCCTGGAACTCACGAAGTACCAGTTAAAGTATCAATAGATGATATAAGAATTACTTTAGTACCTAAAGTTTCGAATGTTAAAGTTAAAATAGTCTCATAAAAGTAGTTAAAACTACTTTTTTTCTTCATTTTATGATAAAATTATACTAGGAGAGTCATATGAATAAAGGTTTTACAATGGTTGAATTATTAGCTACTATTATAATCTTATCTGGTATTATGTTAATTGCGATTCCTAGTTATGGAGATATTGCTTATTCAGTTAAAGTTACCAGCTTAAAAAATAAAACAGATGCTATGTCAGCTTCTATGTTAAAATTTGCTAGTACATATTTATTAGATGATATTAAACCTGCAGCAGAGAGTTGTAGCAATCCTTTAAAATGTTGTGTTGAGTATGATTTATATAACTATGTATTAATCCATGGAATCTACTCAGCAGAAAAAGAAAAAGATGGAGAAAAAATAGTAATAGATCCACTAACTAATGATAAGTTAAATGGTGTATTAAGAGTAAAGTATAATATAACAACATACGAATTAGAAGTAGAATTTATTAAAGATAAAATAAATAATTTGTTTGTTAAAAAATGTGAAGGATGATAATATGAAAAAAATATTAATGGTAATACTAGACGGATTCGGCTTAAAAGAAGAAGAAAAAGGAAATGCTATAAAACTAGCAAATATGCAATTTTTCAATTATTTATGGGATAATTACCCTCATGCAACATTAGATGCTTCGGGAGAATCTGTAGGATTACCTCAAGGGCAATTCGGAAATAGTGAAGTAGGACACGGCGCAATAGGTCTAGGTCGAAAAATAAAACAACGGATTACAGTTGTCAGTGAAGAGATAAAAAGTAAAAATATCTTAGAAAACGAAGCTTTAGATGATTTAGTAAATCATGTCAATACTAACGATTCTTATTTACATTTAATGGGATTATTATCAGATGGAGGTGTTCATAGTGATCTAGAGTATATTCTAGAATTAATTCCAGTATTAAAAACGAAAGGTTTAAAGAAACTGGCTTTTCATGTAATTACAGATGGAAGAGATACATCTAGAACATCAGCAATAAAATATATAAATAAACTAAAACTAGTTTTTAAAGAAAATAATTTAGGAGTAATAGCATCAGTAATAGGAAGATATTATGCTATGGATCGAGATAATAAATATGATAGAACTTATAATTATTATAATATGTTAACAACTGGTTCGGGATTAAATATATTAAATTTAGAAACTGCAATTAATAATTGTTATTTAAGAAACGTTTATGATGAACATTTTCCACCATTAAAATTACCTGAATTTGTCAAATTTGAAGAACACGATGCTCTTTTGTGGCTTAATTTTAGGCAAGATAGAGCAAGGCAAATAATAAACGCTATTACTAACCCAGACTTTGAAGGTTTTTCAAATAAACTTATTAACAACTTTAAAGTATGTACATTATTTGAGCAAGATGATATTTCTAATGTAACACCTTTATTTAAATATGATGAAAAAAGTTTATATCCAATAGGTGAATATTTTTCAGACTTAGGTTTTACTCAAGCTCGAATTGCAGAAACTGAAAAATATGCCCATGTAACTAAATTCTTCAATTCAGAAAAAAATAGAAAATTCAAGGGAACAGATAATTTTCTAATTCCAAGCCCAAAAGAAAGCACATATGACCAAGTTCCTTTAATGAGCATAAAAGAAGTTACTAACCAAACGATTAAATGCTTAGAAAAAGATTATGACTTTATTTTAGTTAACTATGCAAATCCAGATATGGTTGGACATACTGGTAATTTAAAAGCAACAATAGAAGCTCTTCAAGGTCTTGATAAAGAATTAGAAAAATTAATCAAAGCATCAGAAGATAATTTTTATAAAGTTATGATTTTATCTGATCATGGAAATGCTGATACAATGTTAGATGAAGAAGATAATATCATAACCACTCACTCAACAAATCCAGTTCCTTTTATTTTATTAGATAAAAACATTGTTTTGAGAGAAAAAGGAGAATTAATTAATGTTGCACCTACACTTCTTCATTATATGGACATCGCCATTCCTGAAGATATGAAAGAGTCAAAATCTTTAATTTTAGAAGATGTTTAATGTAAAGTTTATTAAAAATAAAGAGAAAACACTATCTCTTTATTTTTTCTTGCTATAATATAATAAGATAGGTGATATAGATGGATTATAATATATTAAGAGAAAATGATATAAGAGGGATCTATCCGGACCAAATTAACAAAAATGTCGCACTGATAGTTGGAAAAGCATTTGGAACATATATTTTATCTAAAAAGGTTAACACTTGTTTAGTAGGTTATGATAATAGAACAAGTGGGAAAACACTTCATGAGAAAATTGTAGAAGGAGTTCTAAGTACAGGTGTATCTGTTATAGATATAGGGTTATCTACTACACCATTATTTAACTTTTCGGCAAGAGAGTTAAATGTTCCATTTGGTATTATGATAACTGCTAGTCATAATCCATCTAACCATAATGGCTTTAAAGTATTTGGAGATAATTTTAATCACTTAGAGCAAGAAGAGTTAAATAAATTTTATAATATAATAAAAAATGAAAGTTTTAAGTCTGGTAAAGGGATTAAAACAAGTAATAGCTTACAAAAAGAATATATAGAAATGCTCGTATCAAAAGCTGAAGTTAATAAAAACTTAAAGGTAATAATAGATACAGGAAATGGAACGCCTTCAATATTTATTAAAGATATATTTGATAAATTATTTAATGATGTTATTTATCTAAACGATAAAAGTGATGGCACGTTTCCAGTACATAATCCTGATCCAAATGATCCAGAAAACTTAACTGAGTTAATGTCTTTAGTCAAAGAAAAAAATGCTGATATCGGACTTGCATTTGATGGAGATGGAGATAGGGTAGGAATAGTTGATAATAAGGGGATAATGGTTCCTACTGACACTTTATTAGCAATTTATGCTGAGAATTTAATACCAAAATTTAAAAATAAAAATGTTATAATTGATGTAAAATGTTCAACGGGTTTATCTAAAGAAATAAAAAGAGTTGGTGGAAATCCAATTATGGTAAAAAACGGATCTGCTTATATTGAAAATGAAATGGTTAGACTTAATTGTTTATTAGGCGGAGAGTACTCAGGACATGTGTTTTTCCGAGATGATTTTGCAGGCTACGATGATGGAATATATGCTAGTATTAGATTACTAAACATAATGTATGAAACAAATAAAAATTGTTCAGACTTATATAAACACATGGATAAATTTTATAATACACCAGAAATAAAAATTTCAGCTCCAGAAGAATTAAAATGGAGCGTAGTAGAAAAAATAAAAGAATATGCTGTTTCTAAAGAAAAGGATGTTTTAACAATAGATGGAGTGAGAATTAATTACGATGATGGTTTTTCTTTAATAAGAGGAAGTAATACAAGTGAGTATATTACCCTAAGATTCGAAGCAAAATCTGAAAAAGAATTAAATTTAAGAAAAAGAGAATATATCAACTTAGTGGAATACTACATAAAAAATTGAGGACTATTATTAGATTTAATAATAGTTTTTTCTTTAATATTATTAACTTCTTCTTTTTTAAAATTTGAATTGGTATTAATAGAATCATTTCTGTCAAAAGTAGTTTTTTTAATATTATTATTTTTAATTAACGTGTATGCAGTTTTAGCATTTCTAATAAGAGGTTTAGTTTGCTGCCATAAAGGAATAACTTCTTTAGCAACTCCCAAAGTCTTAGAAATACCTGATAATACACTGGCAAAAGAAAAGTTTACAGGATTATAATTCATGAGAATCACCTATTTAATTATATGTAGAAAAAATAAAAATGTTTAATACTAGCATTCTTTATGATATAATCTTTATAAGAATAGTGAGAAGAGGGTAGCACAAATGGCTAAAAATATTAAATCCACACAATCAAACATATTTATCACAATATTAAAGCTTCCATTTTTAATATTGATGTACTTCTTCTTAGGTTGTTATTATGTTTTATATGGATTAATATCCCCATTTAGAATATTTTTTAAATTACTAGGAGATTCAATATATGGCATATATAGAAAACAAGAAGATAAAAAAATTAAATTAGAAGATATCGCACCAAATGAATCAGTTAAATTAACTTCGAAAGATAGTATAGAAGAATTAGAGGAAGAAGAAGTTGTTATTCTACCTAAAGAATCAAAAATAACTGGCTTTTATAATAATCTATCTTTTGTAAAAAAACAAAAAGAAAAAGAAGAACGAGAAAGAGAGTCATTAATATCATCACTTCAAGATGAAATAGTAAGAAGTGATAAACCTATTACATATCGCTATACCGCTATAAATAATGAGGGTAAGAAAGAAACAAATACATTTATTGCGTTTTCAAGAGTAGAAGTTTACACTTATTTAGAAAATGAAAAATACAAAGTATTAAAAATAGAGACTTCTAAAATGATTGAGTTTTTATATGGTCCGACATCATTTAATGCAGGAAAATTTAAAAATAAAGACTTAATATTTTGGCTTACACAATTATCTACTTATATAAAATCAGGGATACCACTTACTGACTCAATGAGAATTTTAGGTAAACAAATGAGTAAAGATGCTGGAAAAAAAAGGATATTTGACTCAATAATATATAATTTAACATTAGGTGAATCTTTCTCTTCTGCTTTAGAAAAACAAAATAATGTATTTCCCCAGCTTTTAATTAATATGATTAAAGCTGCAGAAGCAACAGGTGAATTAGAAGCAACATTAGATGATATGGCTAATTATTATGATGATCTTGAAACAACTAGAAAACAAATGGTTAGTGCAATGACTTATCCTGCAATTATTTCTATCTTCTCAATTGGAGTAGTAATATTCATATTATTATTTGTTATTCCAAAATTTCAAGAAGTTTATGCATCAGCTGGTGCAGAGCTAAATGCTTTTACATTAATTATAATTAATGCCAGTGATTATTTAACAAAAAACATATTATATATATTATTAATTGTAGGATTAATAATATTGGTAATTATTTTACTATTTAAGAGAATTAAAGCGTTTAGATATATGATGCAGAAACTTTTTATGAAAATCCCTTTAATGGGCAAAATTATTATCTATAAAGAAATGAGTATTTTTGCTAAAACTTTTTCATCATTATTAAATAATAATGTTTTTATCACAGAGAGTATTAGTATTTTAACAAATATTACTAACAATGAAATATACAAAGAAATAATGACAGAAACAATAGAAAATATTGCTAAAGGTGATAAAATTAGTCAGTCATTTAAAAACCACTGGGCAGTTCCAGATGTAGCATTTTATATGATAGTTACTGGAGAATCCACTGGTGAGCTAGCAGAAATGATGAATAGAGTAGCTAATTATTATCAAACTAGTCACAAAACAATTATTAATAGTATGAAGAATTTTATTGAACCAGCAATGATTATTTTTCTAGCTCTAGTAGTTGGTGGAATAGTTATGGCAGTAATATTACCAATGTTTGGATTATATTCCCAAATACAATAGGAGGCTAAAATGGCAATTTTAATATTTATTTTAGGCTTAATATTTGGGTCTTTCTTTAATGTCGTAGGCGTAAGATTACCAGAAAATAAATCAATAATTAAACCTGGAAGTCATTGTCCTAAATGTAATCACAAATTGTCTTGGTGGGAAAACATCCCACTTCTTTCTTATGTAATATTAAAAGGAAAGTGTAAATCTTGCGAAAAAAACATATCTTTAATGTACCCTATAATGGAACTTTTAACAGCGATATTATTTATAATAAGTTATTATTTATTTGGCATTGATTATTATTTTTATATTTCAATAGTCATATCTAGTCTATTAATATTAATATTTATTACAGATTCAAAACACATGATTATTTTAGACGAGGCTTTAATTGTATGTGGTAGCCTTATATTTTTAATAAAATTAATATATGAAGGTTTGAAAGTTGCAATAATTAGTATAGGAAATGGACTTGCAATCTTTCTTTTTGTATATATTTTAATGATAATTGGGAATTACATATTTAAAAAAGAATCCTTAGGCGGAGGGGATATAAAACTATCTTTTATAGCTGGGATGGTTTTAGGTATTCCTGTAGGCTCTTTTTATGTAATATTAGCATCTTTTTTAGCATTTCCATACGCAATTTATGTTTCAATAAAAAATGAAGATGGAATGTTACCTTTTGGTCCTTTTTTAATAACTAGCTTATTTTTATGTTATATAAATCATCAAATGATAACTGAATTTTTAAAAGCTTTATTTAGAATAAACTAACTTAAAATATAAAATTAACATTATTTTATAACAAAAACATATTATTTATTGTGATGTTATGAAAAAGTTGATCTTACTAATTTTATTATTATTTCCGTTTAAAGTTGATGCGATAAGTGCATCAGCTTATATTGTTATGGATTCAGATAATTATCGAGTTTTAGAAGGTAGCAATATTCATACTCCATACTTAATTGCATCTACTACTAAGATAATGACAGCAATGGTTGTAATAAATAATTCAAAACTTTCAGAAGAAATAATTATTGGAGAAGAAGTTTTAAAAAGTTATGGTAGTGGAATTTATGTTGAAGTAGGAGAGAAAATAAAAATACAAGATTTACTATACGGTTTAATGTTAAGAAGCGGTAATGATGCTGCGATGGCTTTAGAGCATCATATAGGTGGCTCTAAAGAAGGATTTGTTTATTTAATGAATGAAACAGCAAAAAGTATAGGAATGAAAAATACAACATTCTTAAATGGACATGGTCTAGAAGAAAATAATAAGGAAGGAAACAAATCTAGTGTATATGATATGGGATTATTATCAAGTTATGCGATCAAAAATTCATATTATAAAACTATTTCATCAACAAAAAAGCACACTGTTACTACTAATTATAAAACATATATTTGGCATAACAAAAACAAACTATTAAATACATATGACTACTGCACTGGTGGTAAAACTGGTTTTACTGAACTAGCTAAGCGAACTTTAGTTACAAATGCATCTAAAGACAATATTAATTTAACTATTATAACTTTTAAAGATGGAAATGATTTTGAAGATCATCGCATGTTATATGAAAAATATTTTAATAACTATCAAAGTTATAAATTAGTTAAAAAAGGAAAAATAAAAACTAAATATAAAAACACATATATTAAAAATGATATTAATATGACATTAAATACCAATGAATATAATAAAATTAATACTAAAATAAACTATTATAATAAAAATGTTACTAATATGATTGGAGAAGTAGAAGTAAGTTTAAATGGAAAAAGCTACTTAAAAGAAAAAATATATTTAGATGATAACCCTAGAACAGAAAAGATTTCTTTTTGGAAAAAAATAATTAGAAAGTTTGGTTTTAATGGTTAATATTATTTGGGGTGCGTTTATTATTATTGGAATAATTTATGGACTTATTACAGGAAATATTATTGCGATAAATAATGAAATAATAGAAAGTGGTAATGCTGCTTTTAATTTAATTAAAGATATGACCCCACTTTTAGTAATTTGGATGGGATTAATGAGAATAGCAGAAGTTAGTGGTTTAATAAAAAAAATAGCTAAACTAATGACACCGCTTCTTTCAAAATTATTTCCTAAAGTTCCAGAAGGGCATGAATCAATAGGGTATATTGCTAGTAACGTAGCCGTTAATATGGCTGGACTTGGATCGGCAGCTACTCCTTTTGGATTAAAAGCAATGGCAAAATTACAAGAGTTAAATCATGATAAAAAAAGAGCAACTAGTTCTATGATTACTTTTTTAGTTCTAAATACAAGCGGAGTTACTATTATTCCTACGACTATAATATCTCTGCGCTTAGTTTATGGAAGTACTTCACCAACTATTGTAATTCCTGCTTGTATAATGGCAACAATTTGCTCTGGTATAGGTGGGCTTACTTTAGATTACTTCATTAGGAGAAAAAATGACAACTGCTAGTTTTGTAATATTACCATTATTAGTTTTATATATAATTTTTTATGGTTTTAAAAAAAGAATAGATATTTATGATGAGTTTTTAATTGGTGCTAAAGAAGGGTTAATAACAACATTCAAAATAATTCCAAACATAGTAGCTATGATTTTTGCAATAAATATTTTAATAAAAAGCAATATTATTCATGATATGTTTTTATTTATGGAACCTTATCTTAACAAACTATCATTATCATCAGATATTCTTCCTATGGCATTTTTAAGAAGCATATCTGGAACTAGCACACTAGCTATTATGGCTAATATATTTGAAGTTTATGGGCCAGATTCTATTATGGGGCTACTTGCTAGTGTTATTCAAGGTTCATCTGATACCACTTTTTATGTCATAGCTCTTTATTATGGAAGTATAGGAATAACTAAAAATAGATATGCTTTATCTGTGGGATTATTTGCTGATCTTTGTGGAATAATAGCATCTTTCTTAATTGTATACTTATTATTTTAATTATGTTAAAATTATAAGTGGTGATATAACATGAAACGTTTACAAAAAGTAATTGCAGAGTCTGGATACGCATCTAGAAGAAAAGCAGAAGATTTAATAACTAGTGGCAAAGTATATGTTAATGGAGAATTGGTGACTAAATTAGGGACTAAAGTAGAAGCTAATGATAATATTACAGTAGAAGGAATACTACTTCAAAAAGAAGATAAGGTTTATTATTTACTTAAAAAACTAAGAAGCGTAGTAACAACAAGATCCGATGATAAAGAAAGAAAAACAGTTGTTGATTTAATTGATACTAATAAAAGGATTTATCCAGTTGGTAGATTAGATTATGATACTACAGGTATATTATTATTAACAAATGATGGAGATTTAGCAAATATTTTAATGCATCCCAAAAATGAAGTTGTAAAAAAATATATAGTGAAATTAAATAAGAGCTTTGCAATAGCAGATTATCATCGCTTAAAAAACGGTATTAAAATTGATGATAGAAAATGTATTCCAACTAGATTAAAAATCAAAAAAAATGATCACGCTAAAGATATATCAATTGTTGAAATATCAATTATCGAAGGAAGAAACCATATAATCAAAAGATTGTTTTTAGAACTTGGTTATCTAGTAGATAAGCTGACAAGAGTAGAATATGGATTCTTAAATTTAGGTAATCTTCAAAGTGGCGAGTACAAACCACTGACTATTAAAGAAGTAAAAAGATTGTATGAATATAAAAACAATAATTAATAATCTTAATTATGAAGGAAAAGGCATAAGTAAACATAATGATAAAGTTATTTTTATTTCTAATGCTCTTCCTGAAGAAGAAGTAGAATTAAAAATCATTGAAACTAATAAAAGATATGATATAGGCGAAGTTATTAAATATAACTCTTTTTCAAGTGATAGAGTAGAAACTAAGTGTCCATATTATAATGAGTGTGGCGGGTGTAATATATCTCATATGAATTATGATGCTCAGCTAAATTATAAACAAAATAAGCTTATTGATATATTAAAAAGATATAGTGATTTAACTGTTACTCCTAATGTAATTAAATCTAATAATGATTTTTATTATAGAAATAAGATAACATTAAAAGTAATAAATGGGTTATTTGGTTATTATAAATCTAAAAGTCACAAACTTCTTGAAATCAAAGAGTGCATGATTGCTAGTAAATCTATTAACAAAATACTAGAACAGAAAGATTTACTTTATATTAAAAATGGTGAATTAATTATACGTAGTAATTACAAAGATGAAATATTAATAATTATAAATACTTCTGAAGAAATAGATATAAAAATAAAAGAACTTCTAGATGTATCTAACATAGTAGGAATTATTGTTAATGGTGAAATAATATATGGATTAGATTTTTTCTATGAAAAAAGAGGTGATTATACTTTTAAAGTAGATTATAAATCATTCTTTCAAGTAAATAATTATATATTAGATGCGATAAGTGAAATATTAAATAAGAATGAATATAAAACTGTTGTGGATTTATACTGCGGTGTAGGTGTTTTAGGTTCTTTCATTAACTTTAATAAGCTATATGGAATAGAAGTATCAGATTCACTTAAAGATGCTAAATATAACTCTAAAATGAATGATATGATTAATACAAAGTATATACAAGGAGACAGTTCTAGAATAAAAGATATAGAAGAAGAAATAGACTTGTTAATAATAGATCCTCCAAGAAAAGGTATAGATAATAAAACTCTAGAAAATATTTTAGAAAAAAATCCAAATAACATTATATATATGTCGTGTGACCCAATGTCACTAGCAAGAGATTTAAATAAGTTAAAAAACGTATATGATATTAAAGAATCATATGTATTAGATATGTTTCCTCAAACTCATCATGTTGAGACGGTGGTATTGATGTCAAAGGTTGAGAAGTGAGTGTGTGAAAAGCTCAGTAAATAAGGGCTTTCCAGGATTTGAGAGAATTAATCCGATGTGTGAAAATCAAAAATATATTGGTTCGTGAGAACAAGTCCAAAGGCATGATTTTGAACGCGACAGAGCGATTTAGATGTCATAGTTTGGCGAGTGGTCGATTTAGATGTTTGGTGCTCGCGAGTGGTCGATTTAGATGTTTTTCGGATTTGGCAGGGTTGTGTGGTCAGGCTGGATGTTGGTATAAAGAAATGTTGCTCTTGTTTGAAAAATAGGAAGTGAGGGAAATAAGGTAAGAAAAGTGTTATATTATAGATATAGAAAAAACAAACGGAATGATTGGAGGTATACCACAGTGGCAGATATATGGACTTGACTATTGCAAAAGACATAATAGCGATCACTGATGATAAAGTTAAATTACCACCTAACTTCAATATTCTTGGAGCTGTTAATATTAATTGAAATAAATTCAGACAGGAGACTTTATTATGAATCTTATATTTTATTTGTTAGCCATAATTACCGGCCTTATCACAGGCGGTCTCACCAGCTTGATTGGTGCCAGTGGCGTGATGGTAATCGTTCCTGTTTTAACGATGCTTTTTCACGTTGAAACTCATACCGCTATAGGAACAAGCCTTTTCGTTGATGTAATCGCCTCTGCTACTGTATCTTATACCTATTATAGAAACGGAAACGTAGCGCTTAAATCCGGCATTTGGATCGCGGTATCGTCTATTGCCGGTGCGCAGTTGGGTTCTTTGTTTGCAAGTCAAATCCACGAAGGTCCCTTGTCGATGCTCTTCGGCGCGATTCTTGTTCTATCTGGGATAATGATGTTTATCAAAGCCAATAGCAAAAAGCAGAATGACAAGGAACAACCAAATAGAAAAATTCGCTTTGCAAAAGGCTGGCAGCAAATTGTTTCTTCCATAGTGATAGGGATCGGAATAGGCATTATCAGCGGAATGATTGGAGCGGGCGGAGGAGGCATGATCCTTATAACACTAATCGTTGTTCTGGCTTATCCGATGCACAAGGCGATTGGCACTTCCACCCTCATCATGGCCATGACTGCACTTTCGTCTACAATCGGTTATGCGTACAGAGGCAACCTTAACTTGCAGCTTGGATGTATTCTCTCTGTCGGTGCTATTATCGGCGGCATTATCGGGGGGCGGTACGCCAACAAGGTAAATGAGAAAACCCTGTCGAAAATTGTAAGCATATTCTTTGTATGCCTAGGTATAGTAATGACGATTCTGGAAATGGTATAGCCGATTTTATCCAATAATTGTTGTGGAATTTAAAAAGGAAAAACATAAGCCTTATCAATCGGAATATCATTCATTACATTGCCTCGATACTCAAGTAATAGAAAGTGCGAAAGCACATTTTCTACAAAATTATATAGAGGGTAATGGAAAAATATTTTATATTAAAGAGGAGATTTATTATGCATTTCAGACAAGTAACTTTGATGGTTGAAAAACTTGAGGAATCAATTGAATTTTACGAAACAATTATTGAAATGACGATTTCCCGCCGTATCAAAACGGGAACGGGAGAAGTGGTGTTTTTGGCAAGCGGCAAGGGAGAAACGGAAATTGAATTGGTCTGCATGCCGCAAACCCCAAAACTGGAAGGTAAAGGCGTATCCCTTTGCTTCGAAACAGAAGACCTGGATGCAAAGCACGAACTTGTTCAGTCGAAAGGACTCAATCCTTCCGAAATAAAAACGCCGGACGCCAAAAGCCGCTATTTCTGGGTATATGATCCCAATGGGATATCGATACAGCTGAGGCAGGAACTATAAGATAAGTCATACCCGATTGCTGGAAAGTAGTGTGAAATAAAGCACTATCATTCGCCGAATCCACTTCTTGTACCATGAAGTGGATTCGGCGAATAATGTATCAATTTAAAAGTGATACAGCTGAGGCAAAGACGAAAAGAAAGACGAAGGTGTCACAATATGCATTTATCCATCTATCTATTACCAATAGCAGGTCTTATCATCGGACTTTTAATTTCTTTTATGGGGGGAGGGGGAGGAATTTTTTACGTAGGAATGCTGACTGGACTATTCGCTATTCCTATGGATCAAGCTGTATCCATATCTCTTGCAACAATTATTCCAACCACACTTGCTGCTTCCATAAGCCATTACAAAGCAGGAAATGTAAAACTTAAAGTTGGCATCCTGCTTATTGCCAGTGGCATGGCAGGGGTGATTGCCGGTTCTTATCTTGTAGCAATTATTCCAATGAAGGTTCTTAAAATTATATTCGGTATATTTCTTCTGGTAATGGGAGCAGGTATGGTTATTTCTCAAAGGAAAAAACGTACGAAAGAAATATTATCCGAAAAAGGACAGGTGGAAGAATTAGACTCTAATGAGACTAAGCCGCATTCCAAACTTTTTGTAGTAAAAGGCCTTGTCTTTGGCCTTCTTGGAGGGCTGATGTCTGGTATGCTTGGTGTAAGCGGTACCCCTCCTATCCTTGCAGGGCTTTACAGTTTGGGACTTTCCTCTTTAGAGGTGGTTGGGACATCAGTTATGGTATTATTTTTCATAGCTGTTACGGGCGTTATCACTCATAGTGCCTTAGGAGCTATGAATTGGCTTCTTGTACTCCTGCTTGCATCGGGTACGATTACCGGCGCAATCTTAGGGCCTATATTCGGTAAGAGAATAAACAAAAATGCTTTAGATAAATTTTACGGACCTTTTTTTATTGTATTTATAATATTAATGGCTGTTTCTATGTTTATATAAATAAAAAGACAGACACCCTTCGTAGGTGCCTGCTCATTTTTGTCCTTATTCATTCACATCCACCGTCACGCTTGATTTAAATTCCACGGTGAATTTGTCCTCGTAGACGGTGACTTTTTCAATCAGTCGCCGGACAAGCGCCTCGTCGTATTCTGTAATGGAAGTTGGCTGTTTCTGCAGGAAGTTGCCCATATCGGTGATGCGTTTTTTCAGTTCATCCCGCCCGACGTTATCAAGCTGTGCTTTTTGCTTTTCCTCGCGCAGGCGGTAAATCTCGTCGGCGACATCCTCGTAGTCGGCTTTGGAACTGGCCAGCTTCAAAAGCTCGGTTTGAAGTTCCTCGAGCCGCTTGTCGATGTCAGCCAGGGTTGTGTCGTTTTCATGGTTTAGGACGGCTTCGATGTTTTTCTTGAGAATGGAAAGGAAGGTGTCCCTGTCGCATAGCGG
>JAQUDY010000106.1 GCA_028685445.1 Bacilli bacterium | reverse complement strand
TTGTTTCAAATAAATTTTCTAAAATAGATAACTTTAAACAAGTTACAGAAAAGAATGAAGAAGAATTTGCTAAAGCAACCATAGAACTACCAATTAATTCAAATGGCAATGTTTTAGGAGAAATCATTTGTTATATAGATAAAATGGGTAATATTAGAACACCGCTTTATAATACTTGTGATGGTTTATATATAGATACTGATTCACAAGATTTTAATTTAGAAGAAGTTATAGAAAATATTAATACCAAACTTTTAGGATCTATTTTAGAAAAAGAAGAAGCTTTAAACACTTTAAAGAATAATCTTTAATAAACGATAAAATAAGATAAATGTATAAACTTTTATACAATAAAAAAGCAATTAAATCAAAACTAAGAGATAATATACATGAAATATTATAAACAAATAGTGGAATAAATAATTTGTTAGATTTAACAGATTTAGAGAAAGTTTTGTTGAATCAACAAATGACTTAGAAAAATTAGTGAAAATAAATATTAATAGAATAGATTTTCAAAAATTTAGATTAATATAATCATTTTTATTCAACATAAAATTATCTTATGCTCATATATTTTACTGGAGGTAATAATGGAAATATTAAAAGTTTCAAGTAAAAGTAATCCTAGTAAGGTAGCAGGAGCTATTGCTAACGTATTTAGAATTGATGGAGCGGTAGAGATACAAACTATAGGTGCAGGAAGTTTAAATCAGGCGATTAAAGCAATTGCTATAGCAAGAGGTTTTGTTGCTCCAAGCGGTAAAAATTTAATAGTTATTCCGGCTTTTAGTGACATTACAATTGACGGAGTAGAAAAAACCGCTATAAAATTAATAGTTGAATCAAAATAACACTAAAAAGTGTTTTTTTGTTTTTTTAAAATACATGCATATAATAAAATATGAATAACAAAAGCTCTCAAGAAGAATTAAAACTATTAAATTTTCAAATTATCATCTCGGGTGCAGTAGTAATTATTGCGATTTTATCGTTGCTAATAGCATATAATTTACATTTAAAATTAAGTAATAAAAAAACATTTTTTAATGATGAAGAAGTAAAAAATATAGCTCTTTTCATAAAATTGTTAGCAGTTTTAGCTGCGCTTGCTGCTATTTATGTTAGTTATAAAGGAGTAAGTTTAGCTAAAAGCAAAGGAGAAAAAACTTCTACAGCATATATGGAAGTAGCTGCAAGTGTTTTAGCTTTTGTATCTTCAATAATTGTAATTGTTTCTGTATATCGAAATCAATCTGATACTTTTTTAGATATTTTAAATCCAGAACTCTAAAACAAGTTTTAAAAGGTCTTGAAATTTGTTAAAATGAACATAGGTGGTTATTATGAAATTAACAAAAGAATTAATTATAGATATATCAAAGAGAAAAAATGAACCAGTGTGGATGAAAGAGTTTAGATTAAAATCATTAGAAAAATTTTTCGAGTTAGATAATCCAAGTTTTGGTCCTGAAATAAAAATAGATTTTGACTCTCTAACTTATTATAAAAAAGTAGGGGACACATCAACTTCATGGGATAATGTTGATAAAGAAATCAAAACTACATTTAAAGAATTAGGTGTGATTGAAGCTGAAGACAAATTTCTATGTGGAGTTAGTAATCAATATGAAAGTGAAGTAATTTATCATAATTTAAAAAAAGATGTAAAAGAAACAGGAGTGATCTTTTTAAGTACTGATGAGGCGTTAAAAAAATATCCAGAGCTTTTTAAAGAATATTTTAATAATTTAGTTAAATATTCTGAAAATAAATATACTGCTTTAAATGGTGCTTTATGGAGTGGCGGGACTTTTATATATATTCCTCCTAATACCAAGTTAGATAGACCACTTCAAAGTTATTTTAGAATCAATGACTCAGCGATGGGACAATTTGAAAGAACAATAATTATCGTTGATGAGAATTCTGAATTGTCATATATAGAAGGTTGCACAGCGACACAAAACTCTGAGAACTCTCTTCATGCTGGCGTTGTTGAAATATACGTTATGAGAAATGCGAAATGTCGTTATAGTACTATACAAAATTGGTCAGAAGATGTTTATAATTTAGTAACAAAAAGAAGTATCATTGAAACAAACGGTAGAATGGAATGGATTGATGGAAATTTAGGATCAAAAATAACCATGAAATACCCATCATGTATTCTTAAAGGAGATTATTCATCTGCCAGTTCTATTTCTATAGCATATGCTAAAAAGAATCAAGAATTAGATGCAGGTGCTAAAATGATTCATTTAGGAAAAAATACTAAAAGCAATATTATTAGCAAGAGTATAGCAACAAGTGGAGGCGCTGCTAATTATAGAGGTACAGTTAAAATAAGTAATAATGCAACTAACAGTGAATCCTTAATTAAATGCGATACTATTTTACTTGATGATTTATCAAGAAGTGATACTTTTCCTAAAAATATTGTTTTAAATGATAGTAGCTTATTAGAACATGAAGCAACAGTTTCTAAAATAAGTGAAGATAAGCTATATTATCTAATGAGCAAAGGATTATCAGAAAATGCTGCTAAGGAAATGCTTATAATGGGATTTATTTCAGATTTTAAAAAAGAATTGCCTTTAGAGTATGCAATTGAATTAAATCGTTTATTAAAAAACTTATAATTATATATAAATTAAAAAATCTAAAATATTTTGTTATTAGATTTTTTAATTTGCCTAAAACAAAACTAAAAATATAACAAAAATTATTATCAAAAACTTAAAATATAACTTTTGTTTTTTGAATTAAAACATGATAAAACATTTTTGAAAGGAGGAAACAATGTATAATTCAGTTTATTTAATAGGTAGATTAACAACAGACCCAGAGGCCGTCAAAACAGAAAGCGGAAAAAAAGTTATGACAATTAATCTTGCAGTACAAAGAAGCTATAAAAATAGTGATGGGATTTATGAGACAGATTTTATCCGCTGTGTGTTATGGGAAGGAATTGCTACTAGAACTGCAGAGTATTGTCATAAAGGAGATTTAATAGCAATCAGAGGTCAAATAAGAACTTCAACATATGAATCAACAGAAAAAGAAAAGAAGTATAATACTGAAGTAGTTGTTGAAAAAGTTAGTTTTTTAAGCACTGGTTCTAACTCTACAAGTGAAGAACTAAAAAAAAATAAGAATAGTAAATAATTAAAGTCTAATAAATTTTTTTTTATCATAATATTAAATGGTGAAGATATGAAATATATAAAATATTTATTTTTAGGAATATTTATTATTTTAAGTTTTTATTTAACGGAAAAAATTATTGTCTTTCTTGAAGATAAAAATCCAATTATGAAAGAAATATCAGAAGTAGAGCATTTATATAATACCCTTCCTATAAATGCTTATATAGAAAACAATACGATAATTCCAGGAATTAAAGGAAAAACTATAAATAAAAGAAAAACTTTTTCAAAGATGGAAAACTTTGGATCATTTAATGAAGTATTCATTTTTTATAATTATATTAAACCAGAAATAT
>JAQUDY010000009.1 GCA_028685445.1 Bacilli bacterium | reverse complement strand
CAGGTTGCAATCTAATATGATCCTTTTCTTTATAAAAAGTTTTTAAAGTAACTTCGTTTTCTTCATTCATCGCTACTACAATATCACCATTACGAGCAACTTTTTGTTTTTGAACAATAACTACATCGCTATCATGTATCCCCACATTAATCATACTATCACCTTCAACTTTTAAAGTAAATATAGTCTCTCTTTTAGGAATTAGACTAGCAGGTAGAGCAAAAAAATCATCTGGATTTTCTATTGCTTCTATAGGTGAACCGGCAGTTATTTTTCCTAAAAGAGGAACTTTGACAACGTCTTCATCTTTAGGAACAAATTCATTTTCTCCAACAACTTCAATAGTTCTAAATTTAGAAGCCGTTTTTTTAATAGCACCTTTTATTTCTAACTGTTTTAAATGAGTATGTACAGTAGCTGGGCTACTTAAATTTAAACCGGTACAAATTTCTCTAACAGAAGGAGGGTATCCATTTTGAACAATATATTTTTTAACGAATACTAATACTTCTTCTTGCTTTTTAGTTAAATCACTATTCAACATCATCACATCCTAAAATAATATTAACATAGCAAGTGTAAAATGTCAAACAAATGTTTTGTTTTAGTATTGACACGGACAATTGTTCGTGATATGCTTTAATCGTAAGAAAGAAGGAGTGAAAATATGATATCAAAGATTAAAGATTATTATGGAGTTATTGTGTTTTATTTCCTCCTCATCTTACTTTTAATGTTAATGAGTTATCGTAGTCAATTAATCGATTCTCAAATACATTATATTCCAAATATAAAAATAGATAGGTAACTCTATCTATTTTTATTGTAATAATATTTTTAATTTATTTTCTAGCGGTCTTAAATCGTTAGCACCAATAAATAAGAAAACTCCATTTTCATATTTCTTTAAATCTTTTAATTTTTCCTCATTCATAATCTCGGCATTTGGTATTAATTTAATTAAATTATTAGAAGTAACATCTGGGTAATCTTCTTGCTTTTCTCTAGCTTGATGAATATCTAGAATATAAGCTTTATCAGCTATTTTTAATTCGTTAGCAAAATCGTTTAAAAAATTAGCAGTTCTAGAAAAAGTATGAGGTTGAAAAATAGTTATGATTTTTTTATCTGGATACTTTTGTTTTGCAGCCGCTAAGGTTACTTTTATCTCGGTAGGGTGATGGGCATAGTCATCAATTATTATACTGTTTTTTACTATTTCTTCTGAGAATCTTCTTTTTACACCAGGATAAGTTTGTAATTGTTTTTGTATTTGATCTTTTTCAATATTTTCTAAATAACAAACAGTTATTACGGCTAAACTATTTAGTATTAAATGTTCTCCAAAAAAAGGAAGAATAAAATGATCATAAAATTCTCCTTTAATATAAACATCAAATTTAGTTCCTGAATTAGTATAATGAATATTTTTAGCTATAATATCATTACTTTCTTTAAAACCATAATATAATACGTTGCTCAAATTTAAATCTCGGATGTTTTGATCATCTCCCCAGACTATTAATTTTTGTCCTTGGTTCGAAAATTCTTGATATGCAGATTTTACATCTTCAATATCTTTAAAATAATCAACATGATCTAAATCTATATTAGTTATTATTATATAATAAGGATAATAACTTAAAAAATGTCTTTGATATTCACAAGCTTCTAGTACAAATAAATTGTTTTTTATGTTAGCATTACCTGTTCCATCACCAATTAAGTAGTTAGCTCCAACTGTATTATTTAATACATGTGCAAGCATTCCAGTTGTAGTAGTTTTCCCGTGACAACCAGAAACGGCGATTGATTTATAATCTTTAATTAAACTTCCAATCATTTCTTGATATGTAAAAATCTTTAAATTTAAATTTTTAGATTTTATTAATTCTTCATTATCTTCTTTAATTGAGTTTCCAACTACAATTAACATATCTTTTTTTATGTTATCTTTATTATAAATAAAAAATGGAATGTTTTTTTCAATTAAACCTATTTCCGTGAAAAATGATTTTTCAACATCACTTCCTTGCACCACATAACCTAAAGTTTTCATTATTTGAGCTAAGGCACTCATCCCAGCTCCTTTTATTCCTATAAAATGATACATAATAATTCCTCTTTTCTATTTAATTATACAATATTTTAGATAATAATACTTAATTATTATCTTGTTTAAACATTTCAATCATAGTTTTAAAGCTAAACTTTGTTCCATAATTAAGAATTGCTGAAGAGTATATCTTAATAGCAACATGGGCAATTAATCCTATGCTCAAAATCAATATTATAATAGATAAAATCAATTCTGAGAGACTAATTGCGCCGGTAATATATCTTGCTGGAACGCTAAAAGGAGAAGAAATAGGAAGAAATGTCGCCAACTTATTTAAACTATTAGCTGGATTTATCATTGAAAAATATGATAAATAAAAACCTATTAATACAACGAAGGCTACTAAGCCACCGCTTTGCTGAACATCTTCTGGTTTACTTACTAAAGAGCCAGTTAAAGCGTAAATAAACGCATAAAAAGTATATCCTAATAGAAAGTAAATAATTGCTATTAAAAAGAAGATTGAAGTTATATTAGTTATATTAATATTATTTTCTAACAAGCCAGCTGGAAAAAACAATTTATAAGAAATATAACCTGTTAATATTAATATTATGATTTCTACTAATCCAACAAAACCAATTCCTAAAGTTTTTCCAACTACAATAGATTTAGGAGAAGTTGATGTTATTAATGTATCCATAATTTTTGATGTTTTCTCAACAGTTATAGAAGATGATACTTGATACGCACAGTAGTAAATAGCAAAAAACAAAATGACACAAATAAACATAGCTACGGCTAAAATTCCCCCAGATTCACCACTAGTAAGCTCTGTTATTTCAAAAGATAATGGAGTGTTAATCATAAATATATCTTCTTCTTTTAAACCAAGCTCTTTTAATTTAACTACTTTATATAATTCTGAGAATGTTGTACTATCAACTAAAATATTACCTGTTAAACCAATACTTTCAGTAATATATTCTAAATTTATATTCTCATCTTCTTCTGTTATTCTAATAGCAGCTTTTATCTCGTTTTTTAGTATTAATTCATTTAATTCTTCATTTGTTTTTAAATTTTCGGAAACTTTAAAAGAAACCATTAAATCCATGTCATTTAAATAATTCAAATGATCTTGATAAATATTTTCATGATCAATAACAAGGACAATATTTTTATTATTTTCATTGTCATTATTATTACTAGAATCTTTATTTATAAAATTCATAATATTTGGTATATTAAAGCCAATAATTACTATTAATAATAAGATAATTAAAGTGATTTGAAAAGATTTCTTTTTAAACATTTCAGTAGCGGTAAATTTTGCGACAGTAAATAAATCTATCATATTATTTTCCAACTCTTTCTATAAAAATATCATGAAGATTAGGTTTTTTTAATTCGAATTTTAATATTTCAACTTTATTTTTTATTAATATATCAAATAAATTCATACCTTCTTCTTTAGATTTAATGTTAATAAAGTAATTATTATTAACATTAGTGTAATTTGTCAATTTTAATTTATTTAGATGTTTTTCTATATTTTCTTCTGTTATAATTTCAACTTTATGAATTTCGTAGTTATTTTTTATTTCATTAAGGTTACCTTGTAAAACACATTTTCCTTTATCTAAAATTAAGATATCACTACAAAACTCTTCAATTTGCATCATTTGATGGCTTGACATAATAATATATTTCCCTTTTTTAACTAAATCTAAAATAACATTTTTTAAAACTTCAGTATTTACTGGATCTAATCCACTAAATGGTTCATCTAAAACAATTAAGTCGGGATTATTCATAACTGCTAAAATAAACTGTATCTTTTGTTGGTTTCCTTTAGATAATTTTTCGGCATCTATATTTATATACTCGTCCATATTTAATTTATTAAGCCAGTATTTAATCTCTTTATCTGCATCTTTTTTATGAATTCCTTTAAGACGAGAAAAATACATTAATTGATTATATATTGTTATTTTAGGATATAAACCTCTTTCTTCAGGCATGTAACCAAAATTAATATTTCTTCTATTAATAGGTTTATTATCTAAAGTAATTTCTCCAGAGTCTTTTTTTATGATTCCTAGGAGCATTCTAATAGAAGTTGTTTTACCTGCTCCATTAGTTCCTAAAAAACCAAATATACTTGGTTTATCTAACTTAAAAGAAATATTATCGACAACTTTTTTATTAGAGTATGTTTTACTAACATTTTCAAATTTTAACAGCATATTTTTTCTACTTAATAACAGTTTTTCATATGTCTTGTATTAGTCCTTCTTTTCTTAAGTAATATATTATCATATAATTATTATATGACAACTAACATTATAGATTTGAAGTATATTTAAAGTATATTTTAAACCAGAAATATTAAATCTATGATATAATTTTGAATTAGAAATGAAGTGATTACATGTTAGTGCCAAATATGCTTGATGCAGCAAAAAGAGGAAAAACAGAAGTAAAATATATATATGAAAATAGAGACTACAAAAATAATAGTAGTGATAGAAAATACTTTATAAGAACATATGGTTGTCAGATGAATGTTCATGATTCAGAAGAAATCAGTGGAATATTAGAATCTTTAGGTTATACTAAGACTGAAAACTATGAAGAAAGTGATTTTATTATATTAAATACATGTGCGATTAGAGAAAATGTTCATGATAAAGTCTTCGGATTTTTAGGAAGATGTAAACATTTAAAAAAGAAAAATCCCAATCTTTTATTAGCTATTTGTGGATGCATGGCTCAAGAAGAAGTCGTTGTCAAAGAAATAAAAGAAAAGTATCCTTTCATAGATATTGTCTTTGGAACTCATAATATAAATGAATTACCAAATATGTTAGAGAATTATTACGGTAAACAAAAAATTAAAGTTTATAGTATTGAAGGAAACGTTATTGAATTTAATAATCACTATAAAAGAGATTCTAATATCACAGCGTGGGTAAATATTATGTATGGCTGTGATAAGTTTTGTACTTACTGCATTGTCCCTTATACTAGAGGAAAACAACGAAGTCGAAAAATGGAAGACATTATCAAAGAAATAGAAGAACTAGTGCATAAAGGATATAATGAAATAACTCTACTTGGTCAAAATGTAAATGCTTATGGAAAAGATTTAAAAGAAAAAATAAGTTTTAGTCATCTTTTAGAAAAGGTTAGTCAAACTAAAATTCCTAGAATTAGATTTGTAACAAGCCATCCATGGGATTTTACAGATGAAATGATAGATGTTATTGCAAATAATCCAAACATAATGCCATATATTCATTTACCAGTTCAGTCTGGATCTAATAAGATATTAAAGAAGATGAATCGAAATTATTCTAAAGAAGAGTATTTAATATTATTTAATAAAATAAAAGAAAAAATTAAAAATGTTAGTATAACAACAGACATAATAGTAGGATTTCCAGAAGAAGAAGAGGAAGATTTTTTAGAAACATTAGAAGTAGTTAAATATTGTAAATTTGATGGAGCATTTACATTTATATTCTCACCAAGAGCCGGGACACCAGCTTTTAAAATGAAAAACACAATAACTAAAGAAGAAGCAACTAATCGATTACATAGATTAAATAAAGAAGTAAATAAATATTCTAAGGAAAGTAATTTAAAATTAATTAATACAGTAGAAAAAGTTTTAGTGCTTGGAACAAGTGAAAAAAACAAGTCAAAAGTTTATGGCTATACTGAAAACATGAAATTAGTTAATATAGAAGCAAAAAAAGACGTAATAGGTAAGATAATCGATGTAAAAATAACAGACGCTAAAAGCTTTAGCTTAGATGGAGAAATAAAAGATTAAATCTTTTGTTTTTTCTAATAATTTGTTATAATTAATTAAGAAAGTAGAGGCTAAAAGATGGAAAATAGAAAAGATAATGAAGAACCAAAAATTTTAGGAACATTAAAGCGTGAAAAATCTAGTAAGCCAATATTCGTTTTCTTTGTTTTATCTTTAGTAATAGGTGTAACTTTTGCTTTGCCTTATCTTGAAGATTATATAAAAAATCCCACTACATTTATAGGGAAATTTTATGATAAATTTAAATCTCCTCAAGAAGAAGACTTAAACGATATAATTGTAGATAAAGATTCTAAACACTTATTAAGTGATAAAACAAATATTGTGTATGAGAACATTATCTTAACTAATGTCACCTTAAGTGGAAAACAAATTACTTATTATCTTCAAACAAATTCTGATAAACTAGAAATAGATTCAAATAATTACTTTCTTGAAATATATGGCAGCACTGATATGCTTAAGAGAATTAAATTAACTGGAGACTTAAGCAATAATGAAACAAAAAACACTTTTACTTTTACAGATTTAAGTTTTAACTCAGGATCTAATTATTATGGCAGAATTCAAAAGTTAAATGCTGAAGAATATCCAGAGTTAATACTAAATTCAGATGAATCTGGAATAGCATCAATAGTTTGTAATAATAGTAATAATAACTATAAGTATATATTTGAAAACAACCAATTAAAAAGTATCCAACATAAATATTTATATAACGATACTAGCAATATAGATTTATATTTAAGTGAATTTCAAAAATATAATAAAAAAACATCTATTATAAATAATATTAAAAACGGAGAATCAATTACTGAGGAAACAAATAGTGGCTTTGTTTATAATGTTAATTTAGATCTTAAAGTCTTTAATAAAGAAAACTTATTATCCGCATGGAACTCGAATTACTACGAATTAAACACATTAGCTAAGATAATTGATTATAATTTAAAGACTCAAGGATATTTATGCAAATGACGCTTAATATAAATGAATTTGAAGGTCCGCTAGATTTATTACTTCATTTAGTTAAAGCAAAGAAAATGGATATTTATAATATTGATATCGCTAGTGTAACTAAAGAATATATTGATTTTATTAACAAAAATAATGATCTATCAATAGATGCTCATAGTGAGTATTTAGTAATGGCAAGTGAACTAGTTCACTTAAAAAGTAAATTACTTTTAAATCAAAATGACGATGAAGAAGCTGATTTTTATGAATTTAATAACCCCGAAGAACTCACAGCTAGACTTTTAGAGTATCAAAAAATAAAAGAACTAGCTTCAAACTTTAAAGTATTAGAAGAAAAAAGAAGTGAGATATTTACTAAAATCCCTAGTAAATTAGATGAATTTAAAGAAAATAAAACTATAGCAAACAGTGATATAGGATTAGAAGATTTGCTTAATGCTTTTGAGTTATTTTTAAAAAGACAAAAATTAAAAGAACCTGTTGATACAAGAGTAACAAAAAAAGAGTTAAGCGTAGAAGAAAGAATAAGTTTGATTAGAAATAAATTAAAAGAACATAAAGGGAAAGTTAAATTCTTAGAGTTATTTGAAAACATATCTAAACCTTATGTAATAGTAACATTTTTATCTATTTTAGATATGTCTAAACATGGAGAAATTAAAATAACTCAAGAAAACAATTTTAGTGACATTTTTATAGAGAGCAGTGAAATAAAATGAATTTACAAGGAGTTTTAGAAGGAATATTATTTGTAGTTGGAGATGAAGGAATAACTTTAAAAACATTATGTAAAATTATGGAGATCAACGAAACAGAAGCAAAAAGTTTACTAAAAATTTTAAGAGAAAGCTATGAAGAAAATGATCGTGGTTTAAGAGTAACATTTTTAGGAGATGCTTTTAAATTAACAACAAAAAAAGAACATAAAGAATACTATCAAAAATTAGTAGAAAATCCAGAAACAAATAATTTAAGTAATGCTTCGCTTGAAACACTAGCTATCATTGCATATAATGGACCTTTAACTAGAATGGAAGTAGAAGAGTTAAGAGGAGTCAATAGCTCTAATTTAATTAGAAAATTAGTAGCAAAAGGATTAATTAAAGAAGATGGAAAAAGTCCTATGCCAGGTAGACCAAATCTATATAAAGTCACTAGTGAATTTCTAGATTATTTTGGGTTAGCAACTATTAATGACTTGCCTAAATCACCTGAAATAAATAAAGCTACTGATGAAATAGATTTATTTACTTCAATCTATAAAGAAGATTGAAGCATATACGCAGGAGTGGTGGAAGTGGTAGACACGAAGGTCTCAAACACCTTTGGTAGAAATACTGTGTGGGTTCAAGTCCCATCTCCTGCACCAATAAAATATCTAGCTCTATGCTGATTAATTAATAAAATAAAAATGAAATCAGAAATGAGTTTTTTTTAATTTTTTAAATTTGTTATAATAAATTTGAAACTATTTTGATGTTTCTAAGGACTAAGATAGTGAGTGGTAATATGTTTAAACAAAAATACTTGAGTTATTTTGAGTTATTATATAACAAAACATACGATAGAACACTTAAGTATGTAGTTTTAAATTGTCAAAATATGGAAGATGTTAATGATATCATTCAGGATGTGTATATAGAATTATATAAAATTATTATTAAGAAAAAAATTACTAATATTGAAAACCCCAGTGCTTTTATAATAGGAATTGCAAAAAACAAGTTAAAAAAGTATTACAGTTTTAAATATAAATTAAATAATATGGTATTATTCTCAGGAGATTCTGATTTCTTAAATTTCTTTAAATCAGATGTTGATATAGAAAATATAGTAATAAATGATGAGAATATTAAAGATATATGGGCTTATTTAAAAAAGAAAGATATTTTAATAGCTAAGATATTTTATCTACATTATTATTTAGATATGACTTTAAAGGAAGTTGGAAAAGAATTAAAAATAAAAGAATCAACTGTTAAAACAAAATTATATAGAACATTAAAAGAAATCAATGATGTATTTGGAAGGAAGTAGATTATGAATAAAACTATGAAAAAGATATTTACAAAAGCTTTTAATAAAGATGAAAATTATAAAGAGATACTAAATATAATTAATATGAATAATTTAAATAGAAGAGAGATAATAAAAAACAAATTACCACAATATACTATAGGAGCAGTTGCAACAGCAGGTGCGCTTACTTTAACTTATTTAATAGGTAAAAAAATATTTGAAAATAAATCTCTTAAATTAGATTTAAATTAGAGGTGTAAATGTGAAGATAGAAGAGATTAAAACTAAAGTAAAAAAGAATATAGATAAAGTCCGTTATGAACAAAGTTCATCAGCCCCTTGGCTAAAATTTTATCCAAAATTAGGTTATCCAAAAAAAGGAGTTTATCCTGAGTGTACAATATATGAATTATTAGAAAGAACGGCTATAAAATATCCTGATTATATTGCATATGAATATTTCGGAAAAAAAGCAACTTTTCAAGAATTCGATGAAAAGATTATAAGATGTGCACAAAGCTTAATAAATATAGGAGTTACTAAAAATGATATTGTTACGATTTTAATGCCAAATACTCCAGAAGCAATAACGATGTTTTATGCGTGTAATTTAGTTGGAGCAGTAGCAAATATGGTTCATCCTTTATCAAGTGAAGGAGAAATAACTTTTTGCTTAAATAAAGCAAAGAGTAGTTATATTTTAACTTTAGATGCACTTTATGATAAAATTACCAAGATAGAAAAAGATGTTAATTTAAAAAAGATTATTTTAACAAAGGTTAATGAGAGCATGCCTTTGGTTATCTCATCATTATTTTGGGTGACCAAAGGAAGAAAAATTAAAAAAGAAGAAAAATATAAATCAAATGTTACTTTATGGAAAGATTTTATTTATGAAGGAAAGAAAACCTCTTTAAAAAGAAGTGATAAAAAAGATACTGAACTTGCTGTTATTTTATATAGCGGAGGGACTACAGGTAATCCTAAAGGAATTATGCATAGTAGCCGCAATATTAATATCTCTGCTTTGCAAAACTTATCAATTGCGGATGTTCCAGCTGGAAGTAGTATTTTAAGTATTATGCCGATATTTCATGGCTTTGGTTTAGCAGTTTGTTTTCATACTTTATTAATAGCTGGAGGAAAAGCAATTATTATACCTAAGTTTGCTCCAGAAGAATTTGGAAAACTAATTAAAACTTATAGACCAAACTTTTTAGTAGGAGTACCAACTTTATTTGAGGCTTTAATCCAAACTAAATTAAATGATGATGGCTTATCATTTGTAACTAACGTTATAAGTGGAGGAGACATGCTAACTCCAGAATTACAAAAAAGAGTTAATAAATATTTAGAAGGTCATGGTAGTAAAACAGAAATAAGAGTTGGTTGGGGAATGACAGAATGTGTAGCCGCTGGAACTGCTACTCCGGTAGGTAACTTCTTACCAGGAAGTATAGGTATTCCATCTCCAGATAATTATGTAAAAATTGTAAAACCTGGAACAGAAGAAAATGTTTATTTTGATACAGATGGAGAAATATGCATTAGAGGTCCAATTGTAATGATGGGTTATTTAGATGATAAGGAAGAAACAGCTAACACTTTACGAAAACATGAAGATGGCTATATATGGCTTCATACCGGGGATATGGGATCCATGGATAAAAATGGGATGATTTTCTTTAAATCTAGAATTAAAAGAATGATTATTTCATCAGGATATAATGTTTATCCAAATTATATTGAAAATGTTTTAAATTCTCATCCTAGTATATTAACTTCTATTGTTGTAGGTGAGGCTCATCCTTATAAAGGAGAAGTAGTTAAAGCTTTTGTTGTATTAAAAGAAGGCATAAAGAAGAGTAGTAAACTTGATAATGAATTAAAAGAGCATTGTAAAAAGAATTTATCTAAATATATGCTTCCAGCATCAATTGAATATAGAGATTCACTTCCTCAAACAAAGATAGGTAAAGCAGATTATCGGAATGTAAAGTAAAGGAGACGAAAATGAGTAATAAAAAAAGGTTTTTAACCGGACTTATTGTAGGTGGAGCTGCAGGAGTGCTTTTTGCACCAAAAAAAGGAGCAGAAACGCGAGCAGAGTTAGCTAAGAATATTAAAGTCCTATTGGATAGCTTAAAAGAAGAGATGACAAAGATAGATGATTTTGATGAAATTGATTTTAATTTAGAAGACAAAATAATTGAAATAAAGAATGATTTAACAGAATTAGATAAAATTAAAATTAAAAGAATCGCTGTTAAACAAGCAGAAAAAATAAAAGAAAAATCAGAATCTATTTACCAAACTGTTAGAACAAAAGGAACGCCAATTATGGAAAAAATAGCAAATAACATTAGATTAAAATCAGCAGAATTATTATATGATTTAGCTGATAATTTAGAGAAGACTAATAAAAAAAAGTAAGACTTTTCTTATTTGCAATCTAAAAAATATCATGTTAAAATTAAAATTAGTATAGTGAGGTTAAAATGAAAATAAAATTTGGTAAAATAAAAGATAGTATTAAACAAAGTGCACAAGCTATTCATTATGAATATTTAGACTCGGCGCCTTGGTATAAATACTATGAAGAGCTAAAAATACCAAAGAGTTTAATATATCCTGAAAAAACAATTTATCAGCATTTAGAAGATGCTGCGAATCTTTATCCTAGTTATTACGCATATGAATATTTTGGAAAAAAATGTACTTTTGCAGAATTTATAGAAAAAATAAATAGATGCGCAAAATCTTTTCAAAAAATAGGCGTTAAAGAAAATGATGTAGTAACAATTTGCATGCCAAATACTCCAGAGGGTATTATTTCAGTTTATGCGCTTAATTTGTTAGGTGCTGTAGCAAATATGGTACATCCTTTATCATCTTCTACGGAAATAGAGTTTTGTTTAACTAAAGCGAAAAGTCAATATTTATTAACAATGGATTTTGTTCATGAAAAATTAGAAGAAGTCCAAAAGAATATTGAAATAAAAAAAATAATTCTTACTAAAGCTAGTGATAGTATGAACTCTATAACGTCTATGGCATACTGGATAACTAATGGTCGTAAAATAAAAATAAAAAAGAAAAAAGACAACGTTATTATGTGGAAAGATTTTATCTATGAAGGTAAATCTATTATGGATGTTAATAAATCAGATAAAAAAGATGATGAATTAGCTATTATATTATATAGTGGCGGAACAACTGGAACTCCTAAAGGAATAATGCTATCTAGCCGTAATTTTAACGCTATTGCTGAACAGAATAAATCAGTTACACCTACAGTTAAAGCAGGAGAAAGTATGTTATCTATTATGCCAATATTTCATGGTTTTGGTCTAGGTATTTGTTTTCATACAGTTTTAACAGCAGGCATGAAGTGTATAATAATCCCTAAATTTACTGCAAGAGATTTTGGAAAACTAATAAGAACTTATAAACCGAATTTTATTGCTGGAGTTCCAACTTTATATGAAGCACTGCTTAATACTGAGCTAAGAGATAACGAATTAGAATTTCTAACAACTATTTTATGCGGTGGAGATATGTTAACCCCAGAATTACAAAAAAGAGTTAATGACTTTGTGAAAAAACATGGATGTAATGCAGAAATTAGAGTTGGCTGGGGAATGACAGAATGTGTTGCATCTACAATAATGACTCCTTTAAATGATTTTATTCCTGGCTCAATCGGAATACCTGGGCCTGATAGTTTTGTAAAAATAGTAAAGCCTGGTACAGATGAGAACCTATATTATGATACAGATGGCGAGATTTGTTTAAGTAGTCCTGCAGTTATGCTTGGTTATTTAGACGAAAAAGAAGAAACAAAGTTAACTTTAAAAACTCATCAAGATGGTAAAATTTGGCTTCATACTGGAGATATGGGAGCAATGAATAAAAATGGAGTGATTTTCTTTAAATCTAGGATTAAAAGAATGATCATTTCTTCTGGATATAATATTTATCCTAATCATGTAGAAAATATTATAAATAATCATCCTAAAGTTTTAACTTCAATTGTAGTAGGAACGCCGCACCCTTATAAAGGAGAGGTTGCAAAAGCTTTTATAGTATTAAAATCAGAATATAAATTAACTGATGAAATAAAAGAAGAGATTAAGAAACATTCAGAAAATAATTTAGCAAAGTATTCATGGCCTGTAGCTTATGAGTACAGAGAAACATTGCCAGTAACAAAAGTAGGAAAAGCTGATTACCGTAATGTAAAGTAAATACGAAAGGAAACAAACTTAAAAAATAAACATGATAAAAAATATAGTAATAGAAGAATCAATAAGTAAAGATTTACTCGTTGTTGATGAATATGAATTTGAAGATATAGCAGCAGAATTTATTAATTGTGAAGAATATATGAACTTATCGTTAGAATCTCACCATGGTACGCAAAGATTAAAACATTCTTTTAAAGTGGCAAAAGGAACATATATTATAGCTAAGTCTCTTGGACTTGACTATAAAAGTGCAACTAGAGCGGCATTCTTGCATGATTTTTTCTTTAATGATAACTTTCCCGAAGATATAAAATCTATTAAAAGATCAAAAGAGCATCCAAAACAAGCGTTATTAAATTCTCAAAAATATTTTAATATAAATGAAAAAGAAGCAGATGCAATCTTAAATCATATGTACCCACTTACTCCTACAAGACCAAAAACTTTAGAAGGAACAACTCTTAGCTTAGTTGATAAGGGAGTAGCGATTCAAGAGTATATATTGTCTTTAGGCACTAGAAAAACAAAAAATACAATAAATCAATTAAACAAAAAATTAATAAAATCTCGTTAATATTAATAATTAACTTAAATAATATAATAAGCATATAATATAAATAGTGGAAAATACATTTTTAATCCAATTTATGTTATACTTATTAAGTCTTGGAGTGATGAAAATGAATTATGGAATTGTTTCTTTTGATTCTATAGCAAATGAAATAATCAATAATGATTATTACAAGAAACTAAAAAAAGAAAACCACCATGGTTTAACTAGATATGAACATTCAATTAGAGTTGCAAAACAAACATATATTTTATCTAAAAAATTAAATATAGATTATATATCTGCTACAAGAGCAGCGCTTTTACATGACTTCTTTTTAAATGATGATTTTGGAGAAATTAAAGGAATAAAAAAAGGAACAACGCATCCTAAAATAGCACTAGAAAATTCAAAAAAACATTTTAATTTAAATAAAAAAGAAGAAGAAGCTATTTTAAGTCATATGTTTCCTTTAACTTTAGTTCCGCCATTATCCTTAGAAGGAGCAGTATTATCATTAACTGATAAAGGAACAGCGCTATATGAATACGGTCGATTTAAATTAACGCTTGCTTTTAGTATCTGGATTTTATTTATATTTAATTTTTTAACTTTAAATAATAATTAATGTAAACTAATTGTAGAATTATAAAAAAAGAGAAAAACTCTATTTTCTCTTTTTTGTTTGTATGATTGAACTTATAAAGCGTCAATGTTTTTTTTATCAAAAAAATAAAAAACATTTCTATTTCAAAAAAACAAAAAGCGAAAAAAGATTAAAAAAAACATTGACTAATATTTCTGATTCTGTTATGATTTTCTTAGAATATAGAAAATATGTTTGGGTAGGTAAAAAAATGAAGAAAGAAGTATTCGAAGAATTAATTGTTGTTAAAAGAAGTGGTCAAAGAGTAAATTTTAATAATTATAAAATTGCAGTAGCTATTAAACAAGCCTTTGATTATGTCTATAAAACATATGATGAAAAATTAGTTAATAAAATCTATGAAGATGTTCTAAAATATATTGAAATAAATTATTTTAAACGAAAAACGATAAATGTAGAAGATATTCAAGACATTATCGAAGAAATTTTGAAGAAAGAAAAGCAAATGTTAGTTTATGAAGCTTTCAGTCAATATAGACAAAAAAGAGCTGCTTCAAGAAAGGTTTTTAC
>JAQUDY010000105.1 GCA_028685445.1 Bacilli bacterium | reverse complement strand
TTTTTTAGAAACTTTAAATTCTACTTCTGATTTAGTTTCTACTACTTTATCTGTTTTAGAATCATAGTACTCTTGTTTATAAGTAAAAGTTAAATCTGGTTCAAGGTAATATTTCCAGTGAGTAGAAATGTTAGATTTTTTTTCACATTCATCTTTTTTGTATTTTTCTAATTTTTCACGATCCCTGACTGCTTGGGTATATGTATTTTCCAGTCGCGATGAAGAATCTTTCGGGCTTGTAGTAGATGATACTGTACCATCATTATCACAGCCACAGCTTTTTCTTGCTTTGATGTATTTCAAATCCACTCCATCAGCAGTGAAATATGTCTCACTGTCAGCATATCGGTCATCACTTCCGCTATAGCTAGTATAACAGCTGCCTGTGCAAGAAGGTACTCCATCAACATATTTAACATTACAACAACCACAGGTTCCACTTGAATAACACGATATTTCAGTTTCAGCTTTAGCTAAAGCATTCTCTACCGCTAAAGCTATTTGCCAATCAGTATAAGCTACTTTTTCTGCTTCGATTGCATCTTCATAATCTTTTTTCCAGCGATTATAATCAGTATGAAAGTTTCCCACGATAGATCCTTCTACTCTTGGTTGTTCTCCATTATCAAAAACAAAAAATCTCCCACTAGTCGCTTCTACTGTTCCAGGATATGCGATTAATAGATTTTCGCTTGTATACATTTTACAATAATCATTTCCTGAAGAAACCACTGTATTATCAGTTTCAGTTGAATTATATATATAATAATCATCACGATTGTTATCGGTGTTTTTTAATTGATCTTTAACTTGCTGAAGTGAATAAGATTGATTATTTTCAGCATTATTAACTATATTCATAATTTTATCGATTGGTTTTTGCAACACGCTTGATTCGCTCATATTATCTGGATTTCTATCGTTGTCACACTTTGTTTCTAAAATGACAACATCTTCAGTAGCACAAGTTTCTAAATATAATTCCTTAGTATCTTCATCATCTATTAAACTTAAATCTACATTACAACATCCTTTTTCTAAATAACTTTTAGGTGTTTGAAGAGTACCTCCATAATAATATTTTGTTTCGCCGTTTTCATCTCTTACTTCACACATTGAAGGTGTATTTATTTTGACGTTTGCATCGCCTTTTTGTACTCTACTGGCCATTAATGCAATCATTCTTTGTTTCGTTTGATCAGATAGTCGATATCTAAGTACTGCTAAATTATTTGTATCTCTTATATGAGTAGATTTATATTCTATATTAATCTGAGAATTTGATTCTGTTTTAAAATCAGACTTTTTACCTGTTACTTTTACTTTTATTACATAATCTTTTCCTGGCGAATCTAATAGTAGGTTCTTGTTATATAAATTTGGATCAACTGGCGTACACGAAGGCTTATTATCTTTACAAGATATTTTAGTTATCATAAAGCTAGGATTTGTATGTTTATATGTAGAATACCCTATCATCATTAATTCTAAACCCGAAATTTTTACTGGTACTATTTTTTCGAATTCTTCTGAATCTTTTTCAATATCCTCTATTTCATCTGGATCAACCTTAAAAGAAAATTTGAATTCTGTTATATCTGATGTTGACACCCCAGATAAATTGGTACAGAAACTTTTTGCTGCAGAATCTATTATAGAAGAAGAGCAATTTTTACATGATAAAAGTCCTGAACAATAATATTTTTGGGCTAATTTATAAGCATCAGTTCCCTCTTTTAACTTTGGAGTTGAAGCGGTTTTTCCTTCAAACTGATTATAAACATTTTTGAAAATATTTTCTCGATATCCACCAGCAATATCATAGTTATATTTTTTTGTTATTGCTCTCATTGCTATGTTTGTTATTTGAATATAATCAAGAGACGCTTCTTTAAAAGATATTCCTCTTGATTGCATTAACCATGCTGTGTCATTTACAAACATAGCATAAATTTTTGCTATAGCACGATCATAATCTTCATTTATATTAAATGGTCTTGCATATTTATATGGGGTCGATCCTGGCTGGCTTAAATTTGAATCAATACAGAACAAATCTTCATTTTTTCCATCTATAACACCAAAATAACCATATTTAGTATGGTCAGTCCCATCAGATAGTAATAAAGGTCTTTTAGTAAATATCTTTCCATAAATATTTACTGGATTTTTTAATTGACAATAACCTCCACTTAACATTGGAAGATCATAACAAATCCCTTTACCAGCTGCTGATACTTTTGTTCCGAACATTAATAATCCAATTACTAATGTTATTATTATTTTTATTTCTTTTTTCATATGGTACTCCTTTTTTTAACAATTAATACTGTTGTTACTATAGCACCAGTTACTAACACTACCCCTAATATAATGTTTTTATAATTATTCTCTATAACATCTTTTATTCCTGTTTGATTTGAAACTTCTGTTGTTGGTTCATCTGTTTTTTGATACTCTTGAATCTTTCTTAATAACTCAGATTCTGATACATCTATTTCTTCTGTTATATATCTTTGACAATATGGAATATCTTCTTTTCCTTCACAAACACTATATTGAGAATACATATTTATTTTTGGTTTTGTAAAACTATAACTTTTCAAGATTTCTCCTGAGCAACCTTCCATATTAGAATATATATTATATGTATATTTTATTATATTTACAGTGTCTTCTGTTTCAAAAGAATAAACCCCATTTGTGCCATTTTCATAAAATATAGTTTTATCTTCTTTTGTTAAACTATTATTGGTAACTACATATAAATCTTTTGATAGATTATATATACTAATTTTAAATGAAGGATTAATATGTTCTCTCATTGAGACTTCTCCTGTATCAGGATCAACAAATTCTATTTGAGATTTTTTTTCTATAACTTCATAATTAGTTGTTATTTTTGATGCTTGATCATTTAAATTAGCTTTATCTATATAAGAACAAGCTGCTTCTACTTTTATACCACATAAAAATAAACTGATAACTACTATGAGTATTTTATTAATGGTTTTTTTTCTCTTAAAAATCATTAATGTTCCTCCTTTATTCTTATGTCTAGTATACCATATGTTTCATTTTTTAAAAGTAAAAATTATATAATTGTGATATTATAATAATGTGATGATTATGAAAAATAAATTATTTTACAATTTAGCAGTTTATGTATTTTTAATTATTGTATTAAAAGAAATTTTTACAGAATTAGTACCTCGCAAAATCATTCTTTATAACGCTATTACTTTAGCTCTTACATTTTTTTTGACATTAATAGCAATTATATATATTAATAAAAAAGAGATAAAAAGAATGTTTGCAATTTATAAAAAAAATTGGAATGTGTTTTTAAAAAAGAATTTAATGACTTGGTTAATTGGATTTATATTGATGATGATTAGCAACTATATTATCATCTTTTTGCTTAATAATAATTTGTCTTTAAATGAACAAAGTGTTAGAGACATATATCAAAATTCTTTCTTATCTGCTTTATTTATAAATGTTTTCTTAGCA
>JAQUDY010000008.1 GCA_028685445.1 Bacilli bacterium | reverse complement strand
AAACCATTGAAAATATACTAAAAATAAAGTATCATAGTATTAGAATAGAAAAAGGGGCTTAGTTTATGAATAATAATCAAGCAATACAAATGATTAATATAGATAGTATAATACCTAATCGTTTTCAACCACGATTGACTTTTGATGAACAAGCATTAAACGAACTTGCCTCATCAATAAAAGAACACGGCATAATTCAACCAATTGTGTTAAGAAAAGTTGGTGAAAAATACGAAATTATTGCAGGTGAAAGACGTTATAAAGCATCAGTCTTAATAGGATTAACTTCAGTACCAGCAATAATATCTAACTTAGATGATAATAAAAGTGCTGAAGTAGCACTAGTTGAAAATGTACAACGTAGAAACCTAACTTCTATAGAAGAAGCAAGATCATATAAAAAAATATTAGATAAAGAATATTTGACTCAAGAAGACTTAGCAAAAAAATTAGGAGTAACACAATCAACTATTGCTAATAAGCTTAGATTATTAAATTTATCAGATTCTGTTCAAGAAGCTTTATTAAATGAAAGAATTAGCGAGAGACACGCAAGAAGCTTATTACAAATAGAAGATCTAGATTCTCAAAACAGTATGTTAAATAGAATAATAAGTGAAAGAATGACAGTTAGACAACTTGATGCAGCAATAAAAACAACGTTACAAACTGAAAAAATGCAAAACATAGAAAACAATATGAATTCTAATCCTTTTGATATAACAGAAGAAAGATTAGAAATAAAAAACGAAGAAACAATTCCCCAAGATGAATTAAATCAAAATATTTTTCAAGATACGTTTCAACCTTTAAATGAAACAAGTCTAGATGAAACTATCGTAAATAATGATAATTTAGAAGAACAAAATGAAAATAAAGAAATAGAAACTTTAGACTTTTTAACTGAAGAAAAATCTAGTACTACAGAAATAGAGGAAAACTTATTTTCAAAAAGCAAATTATTAAATATATTTGATAGACAAGAATATCCATCATTAGAAGATCAAGAAGTTAATTTATCATTTGATCAAAGTAGTGAAAACATTTTTAATGAAAAAGAAGAGCATGTTTCAACTTCAGAAAATAAAAATATATTTGATGATTTAGATATTCCTATAATAGAAAAGAGCACTTCAGAAGAAAAAGAAATTAAACCAATAAAAACTAATTTAGAAATTGAAAAAGTTAATCCAAGAATAATCCCAGAAGATTTAACAAGTGTTACAAACTCATATAAAGAACTCGAAAAAGAGATAAAAGAAGCTGGATTCAAAATAATTAGTGAAGAATTTGATTTTGAAGATTTATATCAGATTATAATTAAAATAGAAAAACAAGATGATTAACTTGTTTTTTTGTTTTCTAAAAATAAAGGTTCAGATCCTTTTTTAAAATAGAATAGAGTGTTTTTATTGTTATTAGGATCATATATACCAGTTATTGGATGTAGAGGAAGAGCCACTATTTCCTCTGACATTTGATACCAAGAATTTTCTGTAAATACTTCTTTAGAATCAACAGTATCAAACCATATATCTTTAATTTTTCTTGAGTATACAGAATCTACTTTATCATTATGATCATTACCACTCCAAATAAGCATTAAAATATCAGGATTGTATCCAACTAGCCAATAATCATAATCAGTAGTACCACTTTTCAAAGCAAATTTCTTTGAAAGCTTATTTCCTAAAGATAAAACAGTAGGCGTAGCATAGTCAATGAAATTAGCATTGTATGTAGTTGTTAACAACTCATTAATTATAAATGTATAATTTGGTTCTAAAGCCATTGTAGGATTTATTTTTTTCTGATAAATTATATTACCTTTATTATCCTCAACTTTATTAATAAAATATAAATCATTATAAACTCCTTGATTGGCCAAAGTATTATATGCAGTAGCAAAATCAAGCATATTAAAATCATCAGCTCCAAGTGCAAGAGAAGGATTAGGATTTAGTTTAGTTTTAAGTCCAGCTGATTTTAGCGAATTAACTAACACTTCTTCTCCTAAAAAAAGATGAGTTTTAACAGCATAAACATTGTCTGAATAAGATAGTGCAGCGGCCATTGTAATATTTTTATTACCATATATATTAGCGTAATTAGTAGGAGAATATTGCTTGTTATCTGCAAAAACGAAATTAGTAATTTCGCTTCTAAAAGTAGATGCTGTAGTCATGTTGTTTTCTAAAGCACCATAATATAAGAATGGTTTTATTATAGATCCTACTTGTCTTTTTGCTTGAGTAGCTCTATTAAATTGGCTTTTAGAATAGTCAACGCCACCAGTCAAAGCAATAACCCCACCAGTCCCGGGTTTAACAACTATACTAGCAGTTTGGACATTATCATCAGTGAAATTTTTAATAATGGATTCTTCCATTCTGGTTTGTGTGTCAATATCTAGGTTTGTATATATCTTCAAACCACCAGATTTAATAAGAGACTTTGGTATAGTTGATAAGCTATTTAATTCACTTAAAACTGCATCATGATAATACATTAAAGTTTGTAAATTATTAGTTTCTTTCTTTCCGTAAATAACTAACTCTTCTTTAAAAAGATCATTGTACTCCTCATCGGTTAAGTAATTATTTTTAACCATACTTGTAGCGACTGTTCTAGCTCTTTTAATACATAAATCATAATTATTAATAGGATTATAATTTTCAGGACTTCTAGGGATACCAACTAATATAATTGCTTCTTCTAGACTTAATTCAGAACTTTTTTTATTAAAATAAAATTGACTAGCATTTTCAATTCCAAAGTTTCCTCTTCCAAAATTAATAGTATTTAAATACCCTTCTAAAATCTCATCTTTATTATAATGCACTTCAAGATTCATAGTTAAAAAAGCTTCATCTATTTTTCTTTCCCAAGTCTGGTTAAAATCTAAATACATGTTTTTTACATATTGCATAGAAATAGTTGATGCCCCTGCTGTTATTTTTTTTTCTTTAAAATTTGTAAACAAAGTTTTAATAATTCTTAAATAATCAAAACCGTGATGTTTGTAAAAGTTTTTATCTTCAATACTTACAATACCATTTTTAACAAAGTCAGATATCTCATTTAATTTAGCCCATTCTTTAGTTCCACTTCCTTGATAAACTATAACATTATTTCCATCATATATATTAATAGCATTAGCTGTATTTAAAGTGATTTGTGGAGAAAGGTAGGCATACAAATATAATCCAACAAGTATAACTATGCTAGATATAAACCCCAAAATGCCAAATTTAAAAATATAATTTAAGAGTTTCATTATTCACCAATATTATTATGGAAAAAAAATTATATAATATGCTAAAATAGGTTTAGTGATTTATATGAAACAAATAAAATTTTATAAAAATAATAAAAAAATAAATATAGAGCAATATAAAATAGTATATTTATTTAAAGAAAAAGAAATAAATATAGAAACAAATGATTCTATAATTAAATTGAATTTTATAAATAAATCTTGTTTGTATTATTTAAAATCCCAAGGTATTACATTAACAATAAATGTTTTGTTAATGAAGATTATAGAAGAAAATAATACAATAACTTTATTATACACTTTAGAAAGTGAACCTGATGTAAAAAACACTATTAAAATTAAAAAAAATGAGGCATAAAATTATTGTTGACATTATAATATAGTATGATAAAATGATACTGTTTAAAAAAGAAAACAGAAAAAATATCTAAAAAAAAGAAATGAGAGGATTTTATGAAAGTAAAATTAACCCAAGAAGAAATTGATACTATGTCTTATGATGATGTAGCATTTTTAATATTAAAAGCATACTCAAAGAAAATGAAAACACCTGATTTGTTTAAAAAAGTAATAAAAGCAATGAATTTACCAGAAGAAGAATTTTCCCGCGGAATTGGAGATTTTTTAGAATTGTTAATAACAGATAAAAGATTTACAATGTTAGAAAATGGTTTTTGGGATTTAAAAACAAATCAAAGTCAAAAAATCATTTTTGAGGATGACGAAGATGAAGATGATGAAATAGAATTTATTGATGACGAAGATGAAATAATAGATGAAGACCCGTCTAATGATTTTGATGAAGAAGATTTAGACGACGAAGATGAAGAAGATGATTTAAATAATTTAGTGATAATAGATAGTACTGAAGAAAGAGAAGAAGATGATATAATATAGCTTATCTTGCTTAACTTAAATAAAGGAAAGAGGATAGTATATGATAGAAAGATTAGAAATAATAAAGAAAAAACATGAAGAAATCAACGCTGAATTATTGAAAACAGAGACACTTAATGATTATTTACTTCAACAAAAATTAAATAAAGAAAAAAGTTTATATGATGAACCAGTAGAAAAATATATAGAATATCAAAAATGTATAGAAGAGGTAAATGGTTTAAAAGAACTATTAACAGATTCAGAAATGTCTGAAATAGCCCAAGAAGAAATCGAAAAATTGAACGATAATATAAAGCGATTAATAAGTGAATTAGAAATTTTATTGATACCAAAAGATGAATATGACGGAAAAAACATTATTATGGAGATAAGAGGAGCAGCAGGAGGAGACGAGGCTAATATTTTTGCTGGAGATTTATTTAGAATGTATTCTAAATATGCTGAAAAAAATAACTGGAAAACAGAAATAATTCATGCAATAGAAGGGACATCAGGTGGATATTCTCAAATAGAGTTTGCTATAACCGGAGAAAACGTTTATTCTAAATTAAAATTTGAAAGTGGTGCTCATAGAGTTCAAAGAATTCCCACTACTGAAACACAAGGAAGAGTACATACTTCAACGTCAACCGTAGTTGTACTCCCAGAAGTAGAAGATATAGAAGTAGAATTAAAAACGGAAGATGTTAGAGTAGATGTTTATAGAAGTAGTGGAAAAGGCGGACAAGGAGTTAACACAACAGACTCTGCAGTTCGATTAACACACTTGCCAACAGGGATAGTTGTAACTTGTCAAAATGAAAGAAGTCAAATAAAAAACAAAGAACGCGCTATGAAAGTTTTAAAATCAAAAATAAACGATTTGGCGATTCAAAATCAAGAAAAAGAAAATGATTCAAACCGTAAAAGCAAAATAGGAACAGGAGATCGCTCTGAAAAGATAAGAACATATAATTACCCTCAAAATAGAGTGACTGACCATAGAATTAATTATAGTTCAATGGAATTAGATAGAATAATGGATGGTCAAATAGATAATATAATAGAAGAGTTAACAACAGAAGACCAAAAAAGAAAGATGGAGAATTCTCAATGAAAAGACCAAAAGATATATCTTTACAAGATTGGGAGTTATTAAATTTTAAATATAAAAATATGGATTCAGTTATTAAAAAAATAAAAGAAGGATACCCAATACAATATTTAATAGGAACTGTCGACTTTTTTGGCTATCCTATTATAGTAAATAAAAACGTTTTAATACCACGATTTGAAACAGAACTTTTAGTCGAAAAGACAATAAATTATATGGAAAAACTAAAAATCAAAAAAAGTTCTTTACTTGAAATAGCGACAGGTTCTGGATGTATAAGTATTGCTCTAAAAAAATTAGAACCTAATTTAGAAATAACAGCAATTGATGTTAGCCGAAAAGCATTATGTGTAGCAAAAAAGAATGCAAAATTAAATAAAGTGAAAATAAATTATATAAAAAAGAATATTTTCAAATACAATCTAATTAATAAATACAATATATTAATTAGTAACCCTCCATATTTAATTGAAGGAGAAGCTATAAATCCTAACACAAAACATGAACCTAAAATAGCTCTATACGCCGATAAAACCGGAATAAATTTTTATCATAAAATTTTAGAAATAGCAAAAAAAACATTAAATAAAAAGCATTTAATAGCATTAGAGATTGACGAAGATAGAGCAGAAGCAATAAAAAAAATAGCTAAGAGCTATTTTCCAAAAGATATTATAAAATTAGAAAAAGACTTAGCAAATAAAAATAGATTTTTGTTTATATATAATGAATAAAAAACAGAAATGCTTCCCATCATATATTTGAAAGGAAGTGTTTTTTATTAAAAAAGCAATATTATTTTTTGCTATACTTATTATCATTATGGTTTATATAAAATCAGAAAAAATAGATACAATTATTATTCCTGAAAAATCGTTAAGATTTAGAGTAATTGCTAATAGTAATTCTTTATCTGATTATAAAACAAAGACAAACATCAAAAATATATTAGAAAAAGAATTAGCTATGATTTTATCAAAAGCACAAACGCTAGAAGAAACAAAACAGATTATTACAAATAATTTAGATAATATAGACTTATTAGTAAAAGAAAATTTAGTAACTACAAATCAAGACTATGAAATAAATTTTGGAAATAATTATTTTCCTAAAAAAAATTATAAAAAAGTAGTCTATCCAGAAGGGAAGTATGAGTCTTTAGTAATAACTTTAGGAGAAGGAAAAGGTGAAAACTGGTGGTGTGTTTTATTTCCTCCACTATGTTTATTAGAAAACTCTGAAGAGACTACGGATGTAGAATACCAATTCTTCGTCTCACGAATAATAGACTATTTTAATTAATATACTTAACAGGAGGATAATGTGTTAAGTATATTTTTAATTGGTTTAGCTTTAAGTATGGATGCTTTTTCTTTAGCATTAGGCTTAGGAACAATAAAATTAAGTAGATTACAAAAAAATTACATTATTATTTTTGTAGGAGGATTACACTTTCTAATGCCAATATTAGGATTTTATTTAAGTTCAAAAATTTCCGAAATTTTTCAACTAAACTTTAATATATTAGTAATAATAATTTTTATTTATACTGGAATTTATATGTTGAAAAACAATAAAGAAACTAATAAAAAAATAAAGTATAATATATTTAGTCTGTTTTTATTATGTTTCAGTGTTAGTGTTGATAGTTTTACAATTGGACTTGGTTTACAATCATGTAATATAAATTGTTTATTAGCTGCTGTTACTTTTTGCTTGTTAAGTTTAACAGTTACTTTTATAGGTTTAACAATAGGACAATTTTCAATAAAACATTTAAAAGAAAAATCTCCAATATTAGGAGGAATCATATTTTTTATATTAGCATTTGTCAATATAATCAAGCATTTTACTTAAATATTTGACAATTTGTTAAATAAAATATATATTTGAATTACAAATCCAATGAAGGAAAGTGAATCATGAAAAAATTAATAATTGAAGGTAAACACAAATTAACTGGAACAATAAAAATAGGAGGCGCTAAAAATAGTGTCGTTGCTCTTATTCCTGCAGCAATGCTGACAAACGGAAAAAGTACTATTTATAACGTACCAGATATTAGTGATGTACATCTTTTAATAGAAATAATAAAAACTTTAGGAGCAAAAGTAACATTTGAAAATGAAATAATAACTATAGATAATAGCAAAGGAATTAATAAAGAAATTCCAGAGAATTATGCTACTAAACTAAGAGCATCATATTATTTTATGGGAGTCCTATTATCAAAATATAAACAATCTGAAATATCATATCCTGGTGGATGTTCAATAGGTTCTAGGCCAATCGATCTTCATGTAACAGGATTTGAAAAATTAGGAGCACAAGTAGAAATAAATGATAACAAATATTTTATTAAAGCAAAACAACTTATTGGAAACGACATTTTTTTAGACTTTGCAAGTGTAGGAGCTACATTAAATATAATGTTTTCAGCAGTTAAAGCAAAAGGAATAACCCATATTTATAATGCTGCTAAAGAACCAGAAATAGTAAATGTAGCATCTTTTCTTAGTACAATGGGAGCAAAAATCTATGGCGCAGGAACTAGCGAGATAACTATTGAAGGTGTAGATGAATTAGGTGATGGAATAGTAGAAGTTATTCCAGATAGAATTGAAGCAGGAACCTATTTAATAATAGGGACCTTATTAGGTAAAAATTTAATAATAGATGGCATAATAAAAGAGCATTTAGGCTCAGTATTAACAAAGCTAAAAGAAATTGGTTGTGATTTTAAAATAGAAGGAACAAAAGTAGTTATTAATAAAGTAAAAAAGTTAAAACCTGTAAATGTAAAAACTTTAGTTTATCCAGGATTTCCAACTGATTTAGGACAACCGATGAGTACACTTTTAACACAATGTGAAGGAGAATCTCTTTTTGAAGAGACTATTTATGAAAATAGAATGAGGCACATAAAACATTTAAATGCGATGGGCGCGAAAATAAAGTTATTTGACCGTAGTGCTTTAATCAATGGACAAACTAAATTAAGAGGAAGAACAGTAGTAGCAACTGATTTAAGAGCAGGAGCAGCAATGCTAGTAGCGGGAATGATTGCTGATGGAATTACTACTGTAACTAATATAGAACATATTTTAAGAGGTTATGAAAAAATAGTTGAAAAATTATCTTCTGTAGGTGCCAATATAAAAATAATAGATACAAATTAATATTGAAAACAAAAATAAATATGTTATAATAAACCAGTACGAATTACTATAGTTATGATTAACTATGGCGGAAGGAGAATATTAATGAAAAAAGGAATCCATCCTGTAATGAAAAAAAGTGTTTTTAACTGCGCTTGTGGAGAATCATTTGAAACTTTATCAAACCAAGAAATTCATAATGTTGAAGTCTGCAATGAATGTCATCCATTTTATAATAAAAAGACAAGTGGTCATAAAAAAGCAGGAGCTGTTGAAAAGTTTAATCGTAAATATAATATAAAAGACGAATCATAAAACTGGATTACCAGTTTTTTTTGTGTATTATCTCAAGATTGAAAAACATTAAATTAAATGATAAACTAACATTGGTGATAAAATGAAAGTTGCAATTGGAACAGACCATAATGGTTATTTAATTAAACAGCACATAATAAAATTTTTAGAAAGTAAAAATATCGAAGTAATAAGCTATGGTAATTCTAATAATCCAATAGACGATTATCCAGAATACGCTTTTTTAGTAAGCGAAAACATAAAAAATAAAGAAGCAGATTTAGGTATATTAATTTGTGGAACCGGAATTGGTATGAGCATAGCTGCTAATAAAGTAAAAGGAATAAGATGTGCACTAGTATCAAATGTAAATGAAGCTGCATTATCAAAAGAACATAACGATGCAAATATCTTAGCCTTAAGCAGTAAAAATAATATAAATGAAGTTCTAAGAATTGTAGAAGTATTTATTAATACTAAGTTTGGAGATGAAGACAGACACCGCAGAAGAATAAGTCTTATTTCTAAATATGAAAATGGGGAATATAATGTATAAAGCTGGTATTTATATAATAACGGTTTTATTGAGTGTATACGCATTATCTGGAATAAATTTTAACAATTTTTTTAAGAAAGAACATGATTTAGAAGCTAAAGTGTTTGTTATTATTTTAGCTTTTGTACTCGGATATTTATTAGGTAGTTTTATAATTGATTTTTTAAGTTATAGCAAGGTATACTAAGGAGGATAAATATAAAAAAACTTATTTTAATAATAATTTTTCTTATTCCAATAAGTATTAGTAGTTTTGTATTAAAATATAAAACTACTTTTTTAAATGATTCTCAACAAGAAATATTAATAGAGTTAATAGATAAAAATATAATAATTGATTTAGAAACATATATTATAGGAGTTGTCGCTGGGGAAATGCCAGCATTATTTGAAAAAGAAGCATTAAAAGCTCAAGCGATAGCAGCACGCAGTTATGTATTAAGTAAACGAATAAATACAAACCAAAGTTTAAAAATAACATCTACCATAAATGATCAAGTATTTTTAACAACAGAAGAATTAAAAGAAAAATGGAGCAATAATTATTTTAGTTATTATAATAAAGTTAAAGATTGCGTAAAAAGTACTTCTAATTTAGTTTTAAAACAAAACGGAAAAATAGTTAGAAGTTACTATTTTTCAATGAGTAATGGATATACTCAAGATTCTGAACTTGTTTTTGGAGAAAAAAATTTTACAAGCGTAGAATCAAAATGGGAAAGTGAAAAGATAAAAAACTTTTTAGTATCAACAAAAATAAAAAAAGAAGATTTTTTAGCTAAACTAGATTTATCTAATAAAAATTTTATTATAAATAATATAAATAGAACAAAAACTAACCATGTAGATATTATAGAAATAAATAATGTGAAGTTTAATGGAATAGAATTTAGGAAAATATTTAACTTAAGATCAACAGATTTTACGATTAAAGAATCAGAAAACGATATCATTATAAGAACAAAAGGATACGGTCATGGAGTTGGAATGAGTCAATATGGTGCTAATGAAATGGCCAAACTAGGTTATAATTATAAAGAAATTTTAACTCACTATTATAATAATACTGAAATAGCAAATATTTAGTATATTTTTATTGAAATAGCCCAAACTTTTATTAGGAAGGTGTTTATATGAAACCAAAATACAAACTTAAAAGTTGGGTAATTATATGTGTATATATAATTTCTATAGGAGCGATAGTTAGTAGTTTATTCTTAGTTGGAAAAACTTTACAATCAAAAACACTATCTTATGATAATCTATCTTATGTTTTTAGAGGAATAGTTAAAAATAATGAAGTGCCTGTTATTAGTAATTCAAATGAAGATATTATAAAACCATATGATAGTGAAGAAGTTATAATTGCCAAAAATTTTTATGATAAAAATGATGATCCAAAAATCCAAGAACAATCCTTAATGCTATATGAAAAAACATATATGCCAAATACTGGAACACTTTATTCAAGTAAGAATACTTTTGACATTATAAATATACTTGATGGAACCGTAGAAGATATAGTAGCAGATGATATTTTAGGAAATATTATAACAATAAAACATTCAAACAATCTAACTACAATTTATCAAAGTTTAAATGAAGTGCATATTGTTGCAGGAGATGTTTTAAAACAAGGAGATATAATTGGAACTAGTGGAGCTAATAAAATAAAAACAGATAGCGAAAACATGTTATTATTTGAAGTAATTTATAACGGAACCAATATTAATCCAGAAAGTTTTTATCAAATGGATATTAAAGACTTATCCTAAATCCGCCCCTAATAAATATATTTTATTAGGGGTGTTAAATTATAAAAACAAGAATAATCAATGAAGCTAATTATATAATAAAAAATAACGCGACAATTAGAGAGACAGCAAAAGCTTTTAATCTAGGAAAAAGCACGATTCATAATGACGTAACAAAAAGATTAAAAATAATTGATAAAGAACTTCATAAAAAAATTAGGAAAGTAATGTTAAATCATCTAGCTACAAGACATATATTAGGCGGAGAAAAGACGAAAATTCTATATAAAAAGTAAGGTTGTGATAATATTTATATTATTAAATTGACAGATAAAAAGATATATATATATAACAAAAAAACAAAAGATTTACAAATAAAAAAGAATATAGAGAAACTTATTAAAGATAATTGCATTTATGATGTGAAAAAGACAATAAAATATTTAAATAATGTAGTAAACAGAGAAGTAATTAATAATAAATTATTTAAAATAAGAATATATTTTATGATAAGTAAAAACATATCTCCTTCAGAATTATATTGTTTTAAAGAAGTTTTTAAGAATGTTGTTAATATAAAATACGAAATTTTATTTGAAGAAGACTTTTTAAATAATTCAGAAGAAATTATTATATGGAATGAAATAATTTATTTAAAATATGAATCATTTTCTGTATTTTCGAAGAAAATCAAAAAGACATTATGTGATAAAAAGTATATTTTAATAGGAGATAGTGATAATTTCGCTAAATTTAAAAAAAGATTAGAAAATATTACAAACACAAAAATAATGGAATATGAAAACAGAAAGACTATACTTTTTGAAAGAGTATAGTCTTTTATTTGTTTTTATCAGTTCTTTATAATATAATTAATATTAGATAGGATGTGTAAACATGAAAATAACAGATGGTTGCATTGCTTGTGCAAATATGGCTTATAATTTAAGTGAATTAAGTTTTATTTATCCAATAACACCATCTAGTCCGATGGCTAGTCAGATTGATAATTTAAGCAATTTAAATGTTAAAAATATATTTGATGATAATGTAGAATGTATAGAAATGCAAAGTGAAGGTGGTGCCGCTGGAGCATTACATGGAGCATTAATTTCTGGATCACTGGCATCAACATTTACTTCTAGTCAGGGTTTGCTGTTAATGTTACCAAACATGTATAAAATTGCTGGAGAAATGTTACCTGGAGTAATACATGTAGCATCAAGAAGTATAGCTACCCATGCTTTAAGCATATTTGGGGATCATCAAGATATATATGCAACCAGAATGACTGGTTTTGCTATATTAGCATCTACAAACGTTCAAGATGCATATAACTTAGCTTTAGTATCGCATTTAACTGCTATTGAAAGTAGCATTCCTTTTTTACATTTTTTTGATGGGTTTAGAACTAGTCATGAACTTAATATGATAGAAGAGATATCTAATAAAGAAATAAAAGAATTAGTGAATATTAAAAGAATAAAAGAATTTAGAAGTAGAGCTTTAAATTCGGGAAAACCTATCACAAAAGGAACAGCCCAAAATGAAGATGTCTACTTTCAAATCGCAGAAAGTAAAAATAAAATCTATGACGAACTGCCAGACGTAGTTGCTCAAGAAATGAAAAAAATAAATAAAATTCAAAAAACAAACTATGCTCCATTTAATTACTATGGTAGCAAAAAAGCTAAATATATTATTGTAGCAATGGGTTCAGTTTGTGACACCGTAAAAGAAGTCATAAATAATATAAATAAAGAAAATGATGAATACGGATTAATTGAAGTGCATTTATACCGTCCCTTTAGTAAAAAATATTTAGAAAAAGTTATTCCTTCTTCTACACAAATGATCGCTGTTTTAGATCGCACAAAAGAACAAGGTAGCATTGGTGAACCTCTTTATTTAGATGTTGTTTCTAGTTTATTAGATAAAAATTATAAAATATACGGTGGGAGATATGGTCTTTCAAGCAAAAACACATCTCCTAATGATATTTATGATGTTTTTATGATGCTAAAAAACAATCCTAAAAATAATTTCACTATCGGAATAATAGATGATATAACTAATACCAATCTACCTAATTATCCATATGATTTTAAAAACAGTTTCACAGAATTTAAAATCTTTGGATTTGGCTCTGATGGTTTAGTAAGTGCAAGTAAAGATATATTAAACATTTTAGGTAAAGATAAGTTTGTTCAAGGATACTTTGAATATGATTCAAAAAAAAGTGGGGGAGTAACTATATCTCATTTAAGAATGGATAATAAATTAATTAATGCGCCATATTATGTGACTAAACCAGAATTAATAGCAGTTTCAAAGGAAGAATATTTTTATCAATTTGAGATAATAAATAATATAAAAAAAACCGGTGTATTGCTAATAAATACACCGAAAAATGAAAAGGAAATTAATAAATTTTTACCAAACGAAGTTAAAGAAACTTTGATAGAAAAAGAAGTAAAGGTTTATATAATTGATGCAGAAAAAATAGCTCAAGTTAATAACATTAGAGGAAAAATAAGCATGATTATGGAATCAAATATTCTTTACTTAATTGGCAAAAAAGATTATGAAAAAACATTAATAAAAAACATCCAAGAAAGATTCAAAGAAAAAGGAAATGAAATAATCTCTGCGAATATAAAAAGCATTAAAGAAGCAAAGTCTCAATTAAAAAGAATAAAAATTACAAATGAAAAAACAGAAGATATTGCTCCAAACAAAACAGTTTTTGATAGTATTAATGCAAGAAAAGGAACAAATCTAAAAGTTAGTGAATTACAAGATTTTCAAGATGGTACTTTCCCTGGCGGCACTAGCGCGTTAGAAAAACGAAAGATTAGCAATCTTGTTCCAAAATGGAATCCTCAAGATTGTATAGAATGTGGTATATGCTCCCTGGTTTGTCCTCATGCAGTTGTTAGACAATTTTTATTAAATAAAGGAAATAAATATTCTAATTACTGTAAGAATTCTTTTGATAAAGATAAAGATTTTATAATATCAATAAGTGAAGCAGATTGTACAGGGTGTGGTTTATGTATTAAAGAATGCCCAAAAAATTGTTTTACTGTAGGATCTTACGACGATCAGTTACAAAAAATTGCAGACGATCTGTTTAATAATCATATTAATCCAAAAAGCCCAAATAACACTATTAGAGGGACACAATTTAAGAAACCGTTATTTGAATTTTCTGGAGCTTGTGCCGGGTGTGGAGAAACCCCATATCTAAAATTGTTAACTCAACTTTTTGGTGAAAAATTAGTAATTGCCAACGCAACAGGTTGTTCAAGTATTTATGGTGCCTCATGCCCATCTACTCCATATAAAGTATCATGGGGAAATAGTTTGTTTGAAGATAATGCTGAATTTAGTTTAGGTATTTTAGAAACATATAATAAACTCCAAAATCGTATTGATAAAATCTTAAAAGCAAATAAAACTCAATCTGGAAAAGAATTCTATAAAAAATGGTTAGAAAATAAAAATAATTATGAAAAAAGTGAACAGTTAAAAACAGAATCAATTAAATATTTACCAGAAGATTTAATAGATTATTTATCGCCAAAAAGCGTATGGGCTGTTGGCGGTGATGGCTGGGCTTATGACATAGGATTTGGTGGAATAGACCATGTTTTATCTAGTGGAAAAAACACAAATATTTTAGTACTTGATACTGAGGTGTACTCTAATACAGGAGGGCAAGCAAGTAAATCTAGTCAAAAAGGCGCTGTTGCTGAATTTGCCAACATGGGCAAACGAACAAATAAAAAAGACTTATTTAAAATAGCAATGAGCTATCCAAATACATATGTTGCTCAAATAAGTTTAGGCGCAAATATGATGCATACTATCAAAGTGTTATTAGAAGCAGAAGAGCATAACGGACCTTCAATAATTATTGCATATTCACCTTGTATAGAACACGGAATCCAAGGAGGTCTAGTA
>JAQUDY010000104.1 GCA_028685445.1 Bacilli bacterium | reverse complement strand
TAAAAACTCCAACTATTAATTTTGCGCCTAGTAAAATTCCAAATATTGCAAATACTTTTTTTATGTTTTCATTAAGCTTTTCTTTAAATTTGTTCCAATCTTTAAATAATGCTTTGTTATATATTAAAAATATAATTATAAAAAGAAATATTCCTACTAAAGCATCTAAATATGCTGAATCTTTATAATCAAATAAAGATAAATCAATACCTACTTTATTAAATAAGTTAACAAATAAAGATCCTGCTTGAAAAAATAAAAGTAAAACTACTAATAATTTTATTAAGTTTAAAACTTTGTTTTTCATAATCTCACATTATTCTTTCTAAAAGCGAACTAGCAAATAAAGTGTATAACATATACGTTGATATACTAAACCAAATATTCGTATTGTTTTTCCTATATATATACGCTAATGACATATATAATACCATTATTGGGATCACATTTATTATAATATAAATAAATGAATTTTCCATAACCATTCCTATTGTTATTGCGGCAATTATTCCAGAGAAAAGAATTCCTTTATTTTTTGTTTTAAAAACCTCATTTATCCCTAAAATATATGTAACTACCATTATAAATGGTATTATTAGTATATTTTTTATAAAATTTATAGCAAAATAAGCATCTAGTGGATCATTAAAAATATTAGTTGGTTTTAAAGAACTATAATAAACTTTGAATGATTCAGCTATTATTTCACCAAAATAATTAGTAATTGATATTAATAAGGTTAGAACAATAAAGAATACTATTGTCATTAAAATATTTGGAAAGATATTTCTTTTAAACCTCCTAAAATCTCTTATTAAATCATCTTTGTATAAAAAGAAGGATATCAATAAAACTATTAAATAAAAAAGCATATTCAAAAATTCATTTAGCAAATTAGATAGTTTAGAAATTTCAATACCAAAAAAAGATATTAAATCAATAAAATATTGTTGTCCTAAAACTATTATTAAAATTAATAACAAAACTTTTAATATCCTAAATAAAATATTTTTCATATGACGTCTCCTATATTAATATTAAAACATATTCTGAATCGAAACAATAAAAAAATGTAAATAGATGGTTTATTTACATTTTAGTGTACATTTGTTATGCGTTTGTATCTGTGTGTTTTATTATATATACCTTCTTGTTTTTATAAAAAGCATAGAATATTTCTTCAATTAATAAATTTTGTTTTTGTAAATAGATTTTTAGCCATAATGTACTTTTTTTGATATTTTTTAATGTTTCCTTTTGAATAACACCATCGACTATTAATGGAAGCGGAAATTTTCCTCTTGTCTTTAAAATATTATATTTAAATATAGATAACTTTCCTGTACTTTCTAAAAAAGCATATTCTACTTCTTCTATGCTTTTAATTTCTGCTTGCCTTAAACTTACTAACAAATCATCTAAGGTATATCTTTGTTTTATCATCTCTTTGTAATTTATAATTCCTTTATTTATTATTAAACTTGCTTTACCGCTAAAGAACGTTCTAAATGTTCTTGATTTTATTGAGATATATGCAAAAGTTATTTCAAAAGCTACTAAAATACAAATTGGGATTATCGTTAAAAAAATTGAATCATTTATATTTTCGATACTTATAGCACATAATTCAGCTATCATAATAGAAACTATTATATCAATAATTCCAAGTTGTCCTATTTCTCTTTTACCCATTATTCGGTAACATAATGTGACAAAAAAATAAAAGAATATTGTCCTATATATTACGGTAAATAAAGCCATTATTATCACCTAAATATATTATGGTTATTCTTTTACTTTTTTAATCAAATTTTTTCGATTTATTATTTATATTCTCTTTTACTTTATAAATAAAATCTGATATAGAAGTAGTATATGATTTTTCTTGCCCATAAATACGATAAGTTAAAGTTTGTTCTTCTTTTTCTTTATCGCCAACTACTATTGTTAAAGGTATTTTTTTAGTTTGGCTCTCTCTTATTTTATAAGAAAGTTTTTCTTCTCTATCATCAATGGTTACTCGCATGTTATGATTTATTAATTCTTCTTTTAATGATTTTGCATATTCTAAGTGATATTGATTGTTTACTGGTATTACATTTATTTGTACTGATGAAAGCCAAAGTGGAAAAGCACCTGCAAAATGCTCAATTAAAATACCAAAGAATCTTTCTATAGAGCCAAAAATAACTCTATGAACCATAACTGGTCTTTTTTTAGTTCCATCTGAATCAATATATGTTAAATCAAATCTTTCTGTTAAATTCATATCTAGCTGAATTGTTCCGCATTGCCAGCTTCTACCAATTGCATCTTTTATATGAAAATCTAATTTCGGACCATAAAAAGCTCCATCTCCTGGATTTATTTTAAATTCTTTTCCAGTTTTTTTACATATCTCTTCTAAAATTTTTTCACTCTTATTCCAAACATCTATTTCTCCTATAAACTTATCATCAGGTCTAGTTGATAGTTCTATACGATAATCAAATCCAAACACGCTATATATACGATCAATAAAGTTAATTAAACGAATTATTTCATCTTCAACTTGATCTTCTCTCATAAATATATGAGCATCATCTTGGGTAAACTGTCTTACTCTAAATAAACCAGAGAGCGCACCACTTGCCTCATGTCTATGCACTAAACCTAACTCGCCACTTCTAATTGGCATATCTTTATACGAGTGTAAGCCATTTTTATAAACCAACATTCCTCCTGGGCAGTTCATTGGTTTAACTGCAAATACTGCTTCATCAATATTTGTTATATACATGTTTTCTTTATAATTGTCCCAATGTCCAGAATATTCCCATAATTTCTTATCAAGAAGAATTGGGGTTTTTATAAAAGTATATCCTTCTTTAATATGCTCTTCATACCAAAAACTTTCTAAGATATTTCTAATTATCATACCATTAGGTAGGAAAAAAGGCATCCCTGGAGCGAAATCATTTATCATAAATAATTCTAATTCTTTTCCTAATTTGCGATGATCTCTTTTCTTAGCTTCTTCTATTAAATTAAGGTGCGACTCTAAATCCTCTGCTGATTCAAAACAAATACCATAAATTCTTTGAAGCATTTGATTTTTTGAGTCTCCCTTCCAGTAAGCACCAGAAGTTTTAAGAAGCTTAAAATGTTTAAGTTCTTTTACGGTCTCAACATGAGGTCCACGGCATAAATCAGTAAATGTACCTTGGTTATAACAACTAATTACCTCATCTTGCATTTGATTAATTAGATCAATTTTATACGGATCATTAGAAAATTCTTTTAATGCTTCTTCTTTAGTAATTTCTCTTCTAATAATTTTTTTACCATCTTTAGCTATTCTTTTCATTTCTCTTTCAATTTTTGATAAATCCTCTTCTTTTATAACTTCTTTGGATAAATCAATATCATAATAAAATCCTTCTTCTATGACTGGTCCAACCCAAAATTTTGCTTGTGGATATAAATTTGAAACAGCGTGTGCTAAAAGATGAGCACAGCTATGATTAATTACATTTAATTTTTCATCCTCTTTTATATTTTTCATTTTTTTCTTCCTCTCTATTAAAAAAAAG
>JAQUDY010000103.1 GCA_028685445.1 Bacilli bacterium | reverse complement strand
TCTATATTTGCTCCTAACATTTCACATAAATTAGCTATTTCATTTACATATGATATTTTTAAAGCTAAAAAATCATTTGAAGCATATTTAATCATTTCAGCACTAGATATATCTGTAGCTAATATATATGATTTATCAAATCCTATATATACTTCACGTAATTTATTTTCTGCCCATTTAGAATGTGTTCCTATTACAATTCTAGATGCATTTAAAGTGTCAAAAACAGCTGTTCCTTGGGCTAAGAATTCAGGATTCGAAGCAATTTCTATTTTGTACTTTCCATTTAATTTAAAATTAATATATTCTTCTACCTTGTAGTTTGTTCCAATTGGTACTGTAGATTTTATAACTACTAAACAATCTTTTGTTATAAATTGTGCTATATCATCTGCTACATTATATATAAAAGATAAATTAGCAGAACCATCAACTTTTTCTGGTGTACCTACACCAATAAATATAACATCTGCATTTTCGTATGCCAATTGTTTATCTAATGTATATATTATACTATCTTTATTTTTATACATTAATTCTTCTAATCCATGTTCATATATTGGGGATATTCCATTATTTAACATATCTATTTTTTCTTGTAGAACATCAATACAAACAACTTCATGTCCTCTTTCAGCCAAACATACTGCTGTAACTAATCCAACATAGCCTGTACCACTTATTACAATTTTCATAATTTTATTCCTCCTTCAAATTATATTTCTTCCCTAGTAACTCTTTTAAATATATTTTCCAAAGTATCTTTCACAAGTTTATTTTTGAATAAAGATTCAAGTATCATTTTTGTAGATATTCTAGTTTCTTTAAACAATGCTAATACGAATATATTAATAAAAGCCTGTGTTACTAGAGTAGCAATAGCTGCTCCAAATGCACCATAATTTGGTATCAAAAAAATGTTTAATCCAATATTTAATATACATCCTACTAAAGTATAAGTTATACTATATTTTTGTAATCCTTCTGTAACTAACCATACAGATCGTGCACTCCCTAATGTTGCAAATAATCCTGCCCAAACACTCACTGATAATATTTTAGCTGCACCACTAAATTCTGCTCCGTATAATATATCAATAGCCAATGGTGCAAAAATTGTTATTACAACACCACAAACTACACCAATAATAACAGTTAAATCGTACAATCTTTGAAGTATTCTTACATACTCATTTTCATTTACCTTTTTGCTATTCATAATTGCTGGTTTGAAAGAAGTAATTATTGCCAATGGTATAAAATACCACATTTCAGCAATTCTAACGGCAGCAGAATATAGTCCGTTTTGTATTTTATCATCCATCATACTTCCTAGCATTACTTGATCTATTCTCATATAAATAGTTACCATTAAACCAGATATCGCAATATACCAACACTTGCTCAATATTGCTTTAGCATATTTGAAATCTATCTTCCACTTTTCATTTACTTTTAATTTATACCAACAATAAAATAATATTCCTGATATTATAGCATCTATCAAATAAGAAAATGTAAACCCAATAATTCCCCAATTAAAAACTACAACTAAAATTTTACTAGTTGAAGCAAAAACTAGAGTTATGATTCTAATGATTGATGATATCTTAAGTTTCATTTTAGATTGTAAATAATATTCAATTACTTCGAAGGACCTAAATATCATACAAGAACCCATAACAGCTCCAATAATTTGTACCGTTTTATCATTTGGGGATAATATCATTAATGTAATCTGTGATATTATTAATAAAATAATCCCACCCGCAAGTCTCATAAAAAAACTTGTACCTATTACTCTTCCTTCATTTTCTTTATTATCTACAAACTCTTTTATTAGAATTGTTTCCATTCCAAGCGTTGAAAACGAAGTAAATAACATAACAACCGATATTATATAATTAACTAATCCATACTTTTCAGCACCCAAATATCTAGCAACTATTGAAGTTACAAGTACACTTAAAACCAACGATATTATGTTTTGAATTATGGACCACATACTATTTCCTAATATTTTTTTAAAACTAAATTTATTTTCCATTTTACTTCCTTTTTCTATTAATATATTTATTTACTTGTTTATCCAAACCAATTATTACTAATAGTTCTCTAATACTCTGTTTAATACCATAATAAAATTTATTTTTAAAATTTTTTACTATAACAGGATTTATTTCTAAATTTTCTAATTTATAATCATCTTTTTTTTCTATTTGCACATCAAAATCATTTGTTGTACCACTGTGAGTTCCGGTACCATCTAATCCATTATTTTGAATAAGGGATATAACTGGATATACAGTAAATTTATATTGTTTAGATTGTGAATAGCACCATCTAATAGCCCATGAATCAATTCTATTATTCATTTGATCATCAAGCATTAGTGACATGTCATTTCCACCTTTATTAAAACTTTTTCTCATAAAATAATTATTCTTTAATTTATTATAATCTGTCATATTCCAATCGACAGTTTCCCATCTATCTTTCCAAGTAGCCCATCCCCAACTACAACCACGATAAGACATATATATATCATGATTATATGTATTTGGTATATTAATTGGTAAATTATATCCACTTATTGACCATATACTATTATTCTCTTTATAGAAATCTAAACATTCATTCATATATTTTATGAAATATTCAGTAGTAATTAAATCATCTTCTAAAACAATAACTTTCTCATATTTATTTATAATATCTGTCACACCAGATATTATTGAATTTGCTAACCCTTTGTTTTTATCAGCTTCAATTATAGTAACCTTTTTAAAATATTTTTTTTTTGGAACAGTATTTATATATTCTCTTACTTTTTTTACGTTATCTAAACTTTTTTCATTTTTTGCATTATCAGAAAATATCCATACTTCACTATCTTTTGCATAAACATTGTTAGATAATGCTTCTATTGTATTTTTCGTATGTTCTGGTCTAGAATATGTAAATATCAAAATAGGTGCTAATTCTTTTTGCATTATCTTTCACTTTTCCCTTCAATGATTTCTTTATAAATTTCTATTGTTCTTTTACAATTTTCCACCCTATCATGTCTAGTTAAGGCTTTTTTTCTAGATTCAACACTAAATTTTATAGCCAATTCATCATCATCAAATACTTGTCTTATATATTCCACTAACATTGAATATTCAGTATAAGGATACAAGAAACCATTTTTCCTTTGTTCAACCCTATCTGGTATTCCCCCAACGTATGAAACAACAGCTGGCACACCCAAAATAGCTGCTTCACTTAATGAATTAGATTCATTTTCTAATATTGAATTCGAGGAAAAAATATGGGTTTTCTGCAATCGTTTTGCCATATCTTGTTCTTTTAATATACCAGTAAAAATGACTTTGTCTTCTATTTTGTATTTTTTAATCAATTTTACAATATAATTTGCATAACCTGTAATTTTTAATCTTTTAGTCAAACTCGATTTATCAATTATATTTGGACCCGCAACAAATAACTTTATATCAGGATATATATCTTTTAATATTTCTAATGCTTTTAACATAAAATGAAATCCTTTTATTGGATATCCCGCTTGACTACAAAATATAGAGTGTCTATCAATATTTTTGATATTCCATTCTCTATTATAA
>JAQUDY010000102.1 GCA_028685445.1 Bacilli bacterium | reverse complement strand
GAAGTTATAAATATTTTTAATAAAGTAAAAGTAATGTCAATAACAGAAAAAATACCTATCTCTGATAAAAATAAATATGTCATTGGTATAACTAAAAGAATGTTAGGTATTGATAATATTTCAGAAATGGCCCATATTAGTGGTAAACTAATGGCTAATTCTTATAGTAGAGAGCCAGAATGGAATATGTATTATAAAGGCAAACATAAGCCTATACTTGAAAGAATAGGCTCTAGCCATTATAAATTATATAAAATTATGAGTAACTATTTTTTAACTACTGAAGATGATAATTACTTAGGTTATATAGAACTTGAAAATAAAAATGGAAAGCATTTGATATCTTCAAGTAGTACCCTATTAGAAAGAGGTTTCTATAATATTATGTTTACTTGCATATTAAGTTTAAATATTAATGAAATTTTATCTGATACTAATTTAAGCACAAATGCTGTAAATGCATATAATAGATTATTTGTAAATGACTATCTTCTTATTAGAATATATGACCCTATAGATAATAAATATTTACCTTTTTCTAAAGAAATATTAGCATCGCATGGAAGTTATAGAGTGTCAGTTATGGAAAAAGAAAAAGGATCTATAAAAGAGCATTTAGAAGAATATTATAATAGAATAGATAAATTTGATGATGAAGCAAAAACTATTTGGTCAAGTTATAATAAAATGTATTCTATATATCACAATTGTATAGATAATTATTTATTTTGTGAAAATTTTGATGATAATTAAGGAGAATCAATGTTAAGTTTTAAAGAGTTTAATAAAATGACAGAAGAATTAAATGAAGTTGTCAACTCTATAAAATCTTTTGCAGAACAAACAGGAAAATCTGTTAAAGAAGTTGAAAAAATGTGGAATGAAGCTAAAGTAATAGCAGATAAAGAAGGCTATAAAGATAATTTTGCTTACGTCACAGGTATTTTAAAGAAGATGTTAGGTTTAAAACAGTGATAACTTTCAAACAATTCTTAAACGAACAGCAATCACTAAAGAAAATAATTCAAAAATATAAAGATGAAACTAAAATATTAAATATAAACAATTCTTAAACGAACAGCAATTACTAAAGAAAATAATTCAAAAATATAAAGATGAAACTAAAATATTAAATATATATGAACTTCCTGATAAAATCTCTATTGATCTTATTGTTGTTCTGGAAAGGAATAGAGGTGTTGGCTCTAATATCATTAGAGCCATAATACAATATTCAAATGAGGTGAATAAACCTATTATCTTAACTCCTAGTGATGAATTTGGAGGAGATAAGAAAAGACTTATACAATTTTATAAAAGATTTGGTTTTGTTGAAAATAAGGAAGAAATAAAAGGGCACTTTAAGGATTATTATAATAGAATTCAACATATAGATGAATTTGGTTATTCATCTGCTTTAAAAAAGCTTTTGATGAATATAATTCAGCAGCGGATTATTTTTTATTTGGAGAAAATTTTAAATTAAATTAAAGGACTAATTTGAAACAACATAAAGAAAATGTTATTGTAAAAATGTCAGATAGAGAACATTGTTTAATGCGACCTTCCATGTATATCGGGGCAGTTGATATTGCATCAAAAGATGTATTTATTTTAGAGAATGACAAATTTTATTTTAAAACAATATCTTATAATCCAGGATTTTTAAAAATATTTGATGAAATCTTAGATAACAGTATAGATGAAGCTATTAGAACAAATTTTGAATTTGCAAATACAATATCTATTTACTACAATAATGAAACATTTACTATTGAAGATAACGGTAGAGGGATACCACAATCGTTAGTAGATGGTGTACCACAAGCGGTAATTGCTTTTACAGAAGCCAGAGCTGGTTCTAACTTTAATGAAGCAACTAAAGCAAATGGCATTGGAACTAATGGCATTGGCTCCTTTTTAACTAATGTATATAGTAAATCTTTTACTGTAGAAACCTGTGACGGTAAAAATAAACTTACATTAAACTCTATTAATAATGCGGAATCATTTACGTATAATATTAAGAGTACTACAAAAAAAGGTACTTCAGTATCATTTAAACCTGATTTAGAAAAATTTAAAATGCTTAGTGTTGATAATATATATTTTGATTTAATTAAAAATAGGTGTTTACATTTAGCACAGTGCTTTCCAGAAATTAAATTTAAATTAGAAATAGAAGGAAAATAATGATTATAAAATCTTTACCACCAAAAAAATATATAGAAATGTTTAATGAGAATTATGAAATAATTCAAAGTGATAATTACTTTTTTGCTATAATGTCAAATGATTTTGATGACTTTAAACAGTTTTCATATATTAATGGATTAAATATATGTCAAGGTGGAACGCATGTTGAATATATTATTAATGAAGTTGTTTCTAGATTAAGAAATAATTTATCTAAAAAATATAAAGATATTAAACCAGGTGATATCAGAAATAAACTAATGCTAGTTTCTGTATTAAGAGATTTTAAAAATTTAAAATTTAATTCTCAAACAAAAGAACATGTAACAAATAGTATTACAGAAGTTAAACAATATTTTGGAGATATTGATTTTGACGCACTTTCTAAAAAAATATTACGTAATACAAATATTATGGACCCTATTACAGAGGTTTATAAAATTAAGGAAGAATTTAAATTAAGGCAAGAATTAAAAAATGCTGAAAAACCTGAAAAGAAAAAACCTAAAGATGAAAAATTTTTATCTCCTATAGGTGAATGGAATAGGATATATCTTGCTGAAGGTGACTCAGCACGTAACTCCATTTCAAAGATACTCGGTAGACAAGGTAATGGCTTTTTTGCAATGTTTGGAGTACCGCCAAATGCATATGATATGGATATGAAAGATATCATAAAATCAGATAAATTAAAATCATTACAAAATATATTAGGTTTAAAATTTTCTCAAAATGAACAAGATAATATAAATTTTAATGAGATTATTATTGCTACTGATGCAGATTTACCTGGTTTCTTTATTAGAGGTCAATTATTAGGCTTGTTTGTTAGATTTGGTAAAAATTTATTTAAAGAAAATAAAATTAAGATCTTTAGAAGTCCTGTTATTGTAGGATATGATAACAAAGAAAATATTAAAGAATGGTTTTATGATGCAGAAGATTTACAAGAATATGAAAAGAAAAATCCTAATACAAAGTTAACATTTGCTTGGAAAAAAGGTTTAGGTTCTTGGGACCAAGCAGAATTAGAATATATCATTGAAAAAGAAGGTATTGACAAAATGCTTGAAACAATGGTTCTAGATGATGATGCAGAAAAGAATATTGACAACTGGTTAGGTGGTAAAAATGCTGATATTAGAAAAGAAATGCTAGATGGTTTTGAATTTAGTATTACTAACTTATAAAAGGAATTAGATGCAGAAAGAAAATGTAGTACAAACAAATAATTTTAGAACTATAACATCCTTTACAGAAAAAGAGTATTCTCAACAGGCGGCAAATGCTAACTTTCAAAAATTAGCATCTATTTTTGGATTTAAACCTACAGCTAATAAGGTTTTATATACGGTTTTTACTGATAATATTGTTAAATGGGAAAAAGTTGAAGATATTGCAAGTACAACTAGTACTAAAACAAAATATTTAGGTG
>JAQUDY010000101.1 GCA_028685445.1 Bacilli bacterium | reverse complement strand
TGATGCTTGCTCTGGTGGAAGATAATGAACTGATCCCATTACTGAATTTGTTTGAGTTAACTGTGTTCCATTTAATTCCATGGCTATTCCAAAATCTGTTATTTTTACTAAACCATTTTCTAAAATCATTATATTTTGAGGTTTAATATCTCGATGAATTATATAAGAATCATGAGCTGCAGAAATACCATCAGTTATTTGAATCATAATATCAATTACTTCTTTAAGTGTAAGAGTTCCTCTTCTTCTAAGAAGTTGTTTTAGATGTTTTCCCTCTATATATTCCATAACAATATAGTAAAGACCGTTATCTTCACCTACATCATAAACTTCTACAATATTTGGATGTGACAAAGACGATGCCGATAAAGCTTCTCTTTGAAATCTTCGAACAAATTTTTCATCTGTTGATAAATCCCCTCTTAATACTTTAACAGCAACGTCACGTTCTAATATCACATCATAAGCTAAATAAACATTAGCCATACCACCCTCACCAATAGTTTTCATTATTTGGTAACGGTCGTTTATTTTTTGCCCCTTTGTTATCACTCTAAAACGCCACCTTCTTTAATTAAGTACGCGATTGATATATTATCGTTTCCACCTCTTGCATTGCATTTTTTAATTAACTTAATTAGTTTTGACTCAACGCTGATATCTTCTTCAACTAAAACTTTTTCTATTTGATCTTTTGTTAGCATATGAGTAAGTCCATCACTACAAAGAAGGATCGCATCAACATTTATGTCTACATCAAATATATCTAATTCTTGTTTATCTGCAGAACCTAATGCTTTCATTAAAACATTTTTTTTCGGATGATCTTCTGCCTCTTCTGGTAATAATTCGCCTGAATCTACAAGTAAATTTACTAAAGTATGATCTTTTGTTATTTTATGTAGTTTTCCTTTTTTTAAAACAAAACCACATGAATCTCCTATATTTGCGAAAATAAGAAACTCTTTTGTTAAAAGTGCCATAACTACTGTTGTTCCCATTCCAGTAGAATCTATATGTTCATCTGCATACTTTATTATATTTCTATTTATTTCATTTATATTCTCATTAAGCCAGCTAACAGCATCTAATTTTGATCCTATTGTACTTAAATCTGCAAAACGCGATCCGATATGAGTTACAACCATAGAAGAAGCAACTTCTCCTGCTCGGTGTCCTCCCATACCATCAGCAACAATCATTAAATGTTCATCAGATTTATTTTTTAAAATCGTTACTGAATCTTCATTATGAGTTCGGACTCTCCCTGGATCGGTTATATAAAATGATTTCATTTTTCCACCTCTTTTGCTCTTAATTGACCACAAGCTGCATCAATGTTTTCTCCAAATTCTCTTCTAATGGTTACATTTAAACCAGCTTTTTTTAAGTAATCATAAAATTTTAACGTTTGTTCTTTTTTGCTTTTTTTATAACCTGAAGAATCAACTTCATTATAAGGTATCAAGTTAATATAAACATTCATTCCTTTTAAAAGCTTTGCTAACTCTGCTGCTTCTTTTGAACTATCATTTATATATCTTAGCATAACATATTCTATAGTAACTCGTCTATTAGTTTTGTTAATATATTCTTTTAGCGTGTTAACTAAATCGTTTATTTTGTAAACATCATTTATTTTCATAATCGAGGATCTTAAAGTATCATTAGGAGCGTGCAAACTAATCGCTAAATTAACTTGAATATCCTCTTTAATAAATTCTTTTATTTTTGGAATAATACCGCATGTTGAAATGGTAATATGCCTAGCTCCGATAGCAAGACCATATGGATGATTTATAATTCTAATAAAGTCTAGGACATTATCATAATTATCAAAAGGTTCACCAATTCCCATAATTACCACACTATCTATTCTTTCGTTTAGATAATCTTCAGCTAAAAGAATTTGCTGTACAATTTCATGCGCATCTAAATTGCGAACTTTTTTTAGTAAACCACTGGCACAAAAAGAACAGCCCATGTTGCAACCTACTTGACTAGATACACACAAACTATTTCCATAATTATGTTTCATTAAAACTGTTTCTATTAAATTTCCATCATTTAATTCAAATAAAAATTTAATAGTATCTGAGCTTTCTTCTATTTTATTTATTTTAATAAAATCTATAGTAAAATTGTTTTTAAGTTTTTGGATTGATGTTTTACTTAAATTGGTCATTTTATCAAAAGAATATTGTTTGTGAAGGTAAATCCACTCATAAACTTGTCTTGTTCTAAACTTTTTTTCACCTATTTTAATTAATTCATTTTCTAATTTTTCATATTTATATCCAAATATATTTTTCATATTACACCACTATAATTATATCAAATTAACACCAATAATACTATTAGAGTTTTTTAAAAATTGCTTTTAAATATAAAAAAATAAAATCAACCTTGATGGTTGATTATTCAGTTGAAAAATTATTTGGACATTTAACTTCCTATATTTTATTATCTTCATCAAAATATTGACAAGTGCACGAGTAATCAACACAATCACAGCTTATTGTTTGAGAACACAAATCAACTTTTGTACATGCTTGTTTAATATTAGGATAAATATATAATGCATAAACATAAAATATTATTAACATTAAAAGAAACTCTAATAAGATAACCTTTTTAAATGAAATTGAATTATTCATCTGCACCACCATGGAAATATAATTAAGCTAAGTCCTATTAGTAATGCATTTTTTATTTTTATTTCTTTTTTTATTTTTTCTTCTAATTATTTACTATTTTGTTATTCTCTGAGTTTATTCTTTTCAGTTTTTGATACTTGTAAGTATCTGTTGGCAATTTTTTATTTGCTAAATTTATATTACATTTGTTTCTTATATAACCATATATTAAAGCAAATATTGGTACTCCTATTAGCATTCCTAGAAGACCAAACAAACCACCAAAAATCATTATCGCAAATAAAACCCAAAAACTTTTAATGCCTATTTTAGTTCCTGTTAAATAAGGACCTACAATATAATTATCTATTTGCTGTATTACTACTAAAAATACTATAAATGGCCAAAATTTTTCAGGAGCTTGAAGAAGCACTAAGAAAGCACTTGGTACTGCTCCTATATATGGTCCAAAATAAGGGATAATATTTGTTATACCGATTATAACACTAATTAAAAGAGCGTATGGATAACCAAATAAAGCTAAGAAAATAAATGATAATAAACAAAATACTATCGTTACTAAAATTTTTCCAATAATAAAGTTTCCAAATACTTGATCTGTATGTCTGGCGTTATCTATTAAATTATTAGCAACACGAATACTAAATAAACTATACAATCCTTTTTTTATTTGACCTTTAAAGACTTCTTTATCATATAGGAAATATATAGAAATAACAAATCCCATTATCATATTAAATAATACCTTCATAGCACCAAATACACCATTTGAAAATATTACTATCCACTCTTCTATTTTAGGCATTAAAGAGCCTGTTAACATATTCATAAAATAGGTGTTTATGGCATCGTAATTGTTTAATATTATATTGTTAAGTTCACTATGATTTCCTAACAAACCTAATAAATAATTTTTTGTAGTCTCTAAATATCCAGGCATATTCATTATAAGTGATTCTATACTATTTAATAATTCAGGAATTATGAAACTAAATGTAAGTATTAATAATCCGATAGTAAAAGAACATATTA